>JAGXRS010000294.1 GCA_018335615.1 Hydrogenophaga sp.
TTCCCCGAGGTGCGCGGGCGCGTGAAGCTGCTGCCCAACGGCCCGCCGGTGCCGTACCCGGTGCAGTTCCGCGTGGTGGGTGCCGACCCGGCGCAGCTGCGCGGCCTGGCCGACGAGGTGAAGCAGGTGCTGCGCGACAACCCCAACATGCGCGGCGTGAACGACAACTGGAACGAATCGGTGAAGACCCTGCGCCTGGAGGTGGACCAGGCCAAGGCGCGGGCGCTGGGCGTCTCCAGCCAGTCCATCGCGCAGGCCGCGCGCACCCTGCTCAGCGGCAGCACGGTGGGCCAGTACCGCGACGGCGACAAGCTGATCGACATCGTGCTGCGCCAGCCGCTGGACGAGCGCGACGCCATGAGCAGCCTGGCCAACGCCAACCTGCCCACCGCCAGCGGCCGCAGCATCCCGCTGCTGCAGATCGCGCGGCCGGTGTTCGACTGGGAGCCCGGCGTGATGTGGCGCGAGAACCGCGACTACGCCATCACCGTGCAGGGCGATGTGGTGGAGGGCCTGCAGGGCGCCACCGTGACGGCCGAATTGGTGCCCGCGCTGCGCGCCATCGAAAGCGGCTGGGCCGCGCGCGGACTGAGCGCCTACCGCGTGGAGGTGGCGGGCGCGGTGGAGGAGAGCAGCAAGGGTTCTTCGTCCATCGCGGCGGGCATCCCCATCATGCTGTTCATCACCTTCACCCTGCTCATGCTGCAGCTGCAGAGCTTCAGCCGCTCGATGCTGGTCTTCCTCACCGGCCCGCTGGGGCTGGCGGGCGTGGCTGGCGCGCTGCTGCTGCTGGGCCGCCCCTTCGGCTTCGTGGCGCTGCTCGGCGTGATCGCGCTCATGGGCATGATCCAGCGCAACTCCGTGATCCTCATCGACCAGATCGAGCAGGACCGCGCGCGGGGTGTGCCGGCCTGGGACGCGATCGTGGAAGCCGCCGTTCGCCGCATGCGCCCCATCGTGCTCACCGCCGCCGCTGCCGTGCTGGCCATGATCCCGCTCTCGCGCAGCGTGTTCTGGGGGCCGATGGCCGTGGCCATCATGGGCGGGCTGATCGTGGCCACCGTGCTCACCCTGCTGGCCTTGCCGGCGATGTACGCCGCCTGGTTCCGCGTGCGCCGGCCGGAGCCGGCCGCGTGATGTTTTTCGGGCGAGCGCTGGACGGATGCGCCCTGGACATGAAACATGTCAATCATTAGAATTGAAAAGATTCAAATGTTTCGGTTGTCCAGTGCATGCCCTACCGTCCCCTCGTCGATCGGCTTGACGCCTACTTTCATACGCTGAGCCCCGAGCTGCAGCGGGCGGCCCGCTGGGTGCGCGACCATCCCGCCGAAGTCGGCTTGCAGTCGATGCGCCAGTCGGCGCAGGCCGCGGGTGTGTCGCCGGCCACCATGACGCGCCTGGCCCAGGCGCTCGGCCTCGACGGCTTCGACGCCATGCGCCGGCCGGTCCGCACGCAGCTGGCACGCTCGGCGGTGGGCCGCCCGGCGCCGGATGGCACCACGGCTTCGCCGCTGGCCCGTGCCCAGGCGGCCAACGTGTCGTCGGTGGACAGTCGCAACGACGCCGCCGCCCTGGCCGCGGCGGCCCAGTGCGTGCTGCGGGCGCGCCACGTGCTGTTCCTGGGCCTGCGCGCCAGCTTTGGCATTGCGCACCACCTGCAGTACAGCTGCGACTGGTTGCGCCCGTCCACCCGGCTGGCGACCGATCCCGCGGGCGCCTGGGCAGACCTGGTGGCCGCGCTCGAGCCGCCCGACCTGATGGTGGTCGTGAGCCAGGCGCCTTATGCCGTCCAGACGGTGGAAGCGGTTCAGCTGGCGCGCGCGCGTGGCGTGCCCGTGCTGGCACTGACCGACAGCCCGCTGTCGCCGCTGGCGCGACTGGCCACGCAGAGCCTGCTGTTCGACACCGCATCGCCTGCGTTTTTCCATTCGATGACCGGCGCCCAGGCGCTGGCCGAAGCCCTCATGCAAGCGGTGGCCGAGCAGGGCGGTGAACCCGTTCTGCAGCGGCTCACCCGGCGCCAGCAGCAGATGCAGCAGGCGCGGGCCTACTGGGACCGTCCCGTGTCACGCCGTGCGTCCGCAGCCGCCGGCTGAGCCGTTCTCCTTCTACCGTTCTCTTTCTCCCGTGACTTCCCACACGGTTTTCTGATGGAAGCCTCCATGACGTCCCTCGACCCGCGCCAGCCCGTTCCGTCCGTACCGCCCGAGACCACCCATGTTTTCCACCGCCAGCTGCGCCACGACCTGCCGGTTGCGGTGAGCGGGCAGGGCATTGCCATCACCGACGCCACGGGCAAGACCTACCTGGACGCCTCGGGCGGCGCTGCGGTGTCCTGCCTGGGCCATGGCCACCCCGACGTGATCGCGGCCATGCACGCCCAGATCGACCAGCTGGCTTACGCCCACACCAGTTTCTTCACCACGGCAGTGGCCGAGGAACTGGCCGACCTGCTGATCGACACCGCGCCGGCCGGCATGAGCCACGCCTATTTCGTCAGCGGGGGCTCCGAGGCGGTGGAGGCCGCGCTGAAGATGGCGCGCCAGTACTTTGTGGAGATCGGCCAGCCGCAGCGGCGCCACTTCATCGCCCGGCGCCAGAGCTACCACGGCAACACGCTGGGTGCGCTGGCCGTGGGCGGCAATGCCTGGCGGCGCGAGCAGTTCCAGCCGATCCTGATCGACGTCACGCACGTAGCGCCGTGCTACGAATACCGCGACCGCCGTGCCGACGAAACCGCCGAGCAGTACGGCCAGCGCCTGGTGGCCGAGCTGTCGGATGCCATCGACGCGCTGGGCGGCGAGAACGTGATGGCCTTCGTCGCGGAAACCGTGGGCGGCGCCACCGCGGGTGTGCTCACGCCCGTGCCGGGCTACTTCAAGGGCGTGCGCGAACTGTGCGACCGCCACGGCATCCTGCTGATCCTAGACGAGGTGATGTGCGGCATGGGCCGCACCGGTACGCTGCACGCCTGCGAGCAGGAGGGCGTGGTGCCCGATCTGCTCACCATCGCCAAAGGCCTGGGCGGCGGCTACCAGCCCATCGGCGCGGTGCTGGCGCAATTGCGCATCGTCGAGGCGTTTCGGCAGGGCAGCGGCCTGTTCCAGCACGGCCACACCTACCTGGGCCATGCGGTGGCCTGCGCCGCGGCGTTGGCGGTGCAGCGCGTGATCCAGCGCGACGGCCTGCTGGCGCAGGTGCGCGAGCGCGGCCAGCAGCTGCAGGCGCTGCTGCAGGATGCCTTCGGCGCCCACCCCCAGGTGGGCGACATCCGCGGGCGCGGTCTGTTCTGGGGCCTGGAACTGGTGGCCGAGCGCGCCACCCGGCAGTGGATCGACCCGGCGCTCCGGCTGCACACCCGCATCAAGAGCCACGCCATGGCCGAGGGGCTGATGGTCTATCCCATGGGTGGCACGGTGGACGGCCGCTGTGGCGACCACATCCTGCTGGCGCCGCCTTTCATCAGCACGCCGGACGAGCTGGAGCAGATCGTTCGGCGCCTGCGGCGTGCGGTGGATCGCTCGCTCACCGAAGCCGGTCTGAGCCCATGAAAAGAATGCATATGGCTTCAGGGTAAACGCGTGGGGTCGTGGCGCTGACTTACATGGAGCTTGCGCTACCATCGGCGGTCTGGGGCCACAAGCCCGTTTATTCCCATCATCACGCAGTACGCTGCAGGAGTTGTTCGAGATGAAGAAAGTCACCGCTTTTCTGAGTGCCGTCGCCGCCGCCATCACCTTTATGGCCCCGGTGGGTCAGGCCCAGGCCCAGCAGAAGTTCATGACCATCGGCACGGGTGGTGTCACCGGTGTGTACTACGCTGCCGGCGGCGCCATCTGCCGCCTGGTCAACAAGGACCGTTCCAAGCACGGCTACCGCTGCACGGTGGAATCCACCGGCGGCTCGGTCGCCAACATCAACACCATCAACGGTGGCGATCTCGATTTCGGCGTGGCCCAGTCCGACCAGCAGTTCAACGCCATGAAAGGCCTGAAGGCCTTTGACGGCAAGCCGGTCACCGACCTGCGCGCCGTGCTGTCGCTGCACCCCGAGCCGCTGACGCTGGTGGCCCGCAAGGAAGCCAACATCAAGAGCCTGGCCGACCTGAAGGGCAAGCGCGTCGCCATCGGCAACCCCGGCTCCGGCACCCGCTCCTCGGTGGACGAGCTGCTGGCCGCCACCGGCATGAAAGGCAGCGACTTCGCGGCCGTGTCCGAACTGAAGGCCGACGAACACGGTGCCGCCCTGTGCGACAACAAGATCGACGCCTTCTTCTACGTGGTGGGCCACCCCAGCGCGAACATCCAGGACCCGATGACCACCTGCGGCGCGCAGCTGGTGAACGTCACCGGCCCGGCCATCGCGAACCTGGTGAAGGCCAACGCCTTCTACGCCGACGCCACCATCCCCGCCAAGACCTACCCCTCGCAGGCCACCGATCTGAACACCTACGGCGTGCTGGCCACGGTGGTCACCTCGGCCAAGAAGTCGGACGAAGAGGTCTACCTGTTCACCAAGGCCGTGTTTGACAACCTGGACGAGTTCAAGAAGCTGCACCCCGCCTTCGCGGGTCTGACGCCCGAGAAGATGATCCAGGCCGGTCTGGCCGCGCCGCTGCACCCCGGTGCCGTGAAGTACTACAAGGAAAAAGGCTGGGTGAAGTAATTCCCCCTGCCCAGGCTTGTCGCCCCATGTTGGCCCTGCTGACATGGGGCGATTTTGATTCCGCCCCTGGATGCGCCAGGCGCCTTCTTCCCTCCCTAGGAACTCTCCCGTGAGTGCAAAACGAAACGTCGACGACATCGATGTCAACAAACTGGTCGAGGACAACGACACCGGCGGCCGCAAGCCCGGCCCGGCGGTGGCCCGGCTGCTGATGGGCGTGGCCCTGGCCTGGTCGTTGTTCCAGCTCTGGATCGCCTCGCCACTGCCCTACATGGTGTCGAACATCCTGCCGGTGCTCAACGACACCCAGACCCGGGCCATCCACCTGGCCTTTGCCGTCTTCCTGGCCTTCATGGCCTACCCGGCGAGCAAACGCTCGCCGCGCGCCCATGTGCCCGTGCTGGACTGGGTGTTCGCCCTGGTTGGCGCTTACGCGGCGGCCTACATCTTCATCTTCTACCGCGAACTCGCCACCCGGCCCGGTCAGCCGCTGCCGGTCGATGTGTGGACGGGTGTGGTCGGTATCGCGCTGCTGTTAGAGGCCACGCGGCGCGTGCTCGGCCTGCCGATGGTGATCGTGGCGCTGGTCTTTCTGGGCTACACCTTCGCCGGGCCCCACATGCCCGACATGATGGCGCACAAGGGCGCCTCGCTGGACCGCGCCATGACGCACCAGTGGCTCACCACCGAGGGCGTCTACGGCGTGGCGCTGGGCGTGTCCAGCGGCTTCATCTTTCTGTTCGTGCTGTTCGGCTCGCTGCTGGACAAGGCCGGTGCCGGCAACTACTTCATCAAATCGGCCTTTGCCCTGCTCGGGCACATGCGCGGCGGCCCCGCCAAGGCGGCGGTGGTGTCGTCGGCGGCCACCGGCATCATCTCCGGCTCGTCGATCGCGAACGTGGTGACCACCGGCACCTTCACCATTCCGCTGATGAAGCGGGTGGGCTACCGCGGCGACCAGGCGGGCGCGGTGGAAGTGTCCAGTTCGGTCAACGGCCAGATCATGCCGCCTGTGATGGGTGCGGCCGCCTTCCTGATGGTCGAGTACGTGGGCATCCCCTATGTCGAGGTGATGAAGCACGCCTTCCTGCCGGCCATCATTTCCTACATCGCACTGTTCTACATCGTGCACCTGGAGGCGCTGAAGGCCGACATGCAGGGTCTGCCCAGGCGTGGCACCAGCACGGGCTCGCAGCGCTTGCTGTCGTTTCTGATGACGGTGTCCGGCTTCCTGGTGCTGGCCGGCATCACGTATTACGTGATCGGTTTCGTCAAGAGCCTGCTGGGCGACGCCGCGGTACCCGTCATCGGGGGGCTGCTGCTGGCGGCCTATGTGGGCCTGCTGTGGTTCGGTTCGCGCCAGCCCGACCTGCAGCTGGACGACCCCAACGCCCCGGTGTTCGAATTGCCCGAAACCGGGCCCACGGTCAAGTCCGGCCTGCACTACCTGCTGGCCGTCGTGGTGCTGGTGTGGTGCCTGATGGTCGAGCGCCTCTCGCCCGCGCTCTCGGCCTTCTGGGCCACCATGTTCATGGTGTTCGTGATGCTCACGCAGAAACCCATCACCGGCTTCTTCCGAGGGGACCACCGCTTTGCCGAGCAGGCACGGGCCGGCTGGAACGACCTGATCGACGGCTTGGTCGCCGGCGCGCGCAACATGATCGGCATCGGTGTGGCCACGGCCGCAGCGGGCATCATCGTCGGCACCGTCTCGCTCACCGGGGTGGGCCTGGTCATGACCGAGCTGGTCGAGATCCTGTCGGGCGGCAACCTCATGCTCATGCTGGTGCTGGTCGCCCTCATCAGCATCATCCTGGGCATGGGCCTGCCGACCACGGCGAATTACATCGTCGTGTCCACGCTGATGGCGCCGGTGATCGTGGAACTGGGCGCGCAGAGCGGGCTGATCGTGCCCCTGATCGCCGTGCACCTGTTCGTGTTCTATTTCGGCCTGCTGGCCGACGTGACCCCGCCGGTGGGCCTGGCGTCGTTTGCGGCGGCGGCCATCGCCAAGTACGACCCCATCAAGACCGGCATCACGGCGTTCTACTACAGCATGCGCACGGCCATCCTGCCGTTCCTGTTCATCTTCAACACCCAGCTGCTGCTGATCGGGCTGGACGGCTGGCCGCACTTGGTGCTCACGGTGGTGATCGCCATCGCGGCCATGCTCATCTTCGCTGCGGCCACGCAGGGCTATTTCGTCGTCAGGAGTCGCTGGTATGAATCGGTGGCCCTGCTGTTGGTGTGCTTCACCCTGTTCCGCCCTGGGTTCTGGATGGACATGCTGCACCCGCCCTTTGACGAGGTGCGGGGCGAGGACATGGTGCAGGTGATCGCCGAAGCCCCGGCCAACACCGGCAAGCGGGTGTGGGTCGAAGGCATGAACATGGACGGCAAGGACATCCGCAAAGGCGTCCTGGTGCCGCTGGGCGCGCCCGGCGATGCCCGCACCCGGCTGGCCAGCGCCGGCCTCACGGTGATGAACGACGGCGACGCGCTGATGGTCATGGGCGTGCGCTTTGGCAGCGTCGGTGAGAAGCTGGGCGTGGAGCAGGGCTTCCGCATCACCTCGCTGGAAGTGCCGGCGGACCGGCCGCGCAAGGAGTGGTTCTACCTGCCGGCGCTGCTGTTGCTGGGCCTTGTGGTGGTGCTGCAGCGCGCCCGGCGCCCGCGTCCATGAGTGCGCTGGTGCATGCTCCCCGGATTGCGCTGGTGCACGCGCTGGCGCAGTCGGTGGCGCCCATCAACGAGGCGCTCGCCCGTGAGTGGCCCGAGGCGCAGCGCATGAACCTGCTGGACGACAGCCTGTCGGCCGATCTCGCCCGTTCGCTGGCGGCCGATGGGAACGGTCTGGACCCCGCCATGCACCAGCGCTTCGAGACCCTGGCCGCCTACGCTGAGGGAACGGGGGCACAGGCCATCCTGTTCACCTGCTCGGCCTTCGGGCCGTGCATCGACGCGGTGGCAGCCCGGCGTCCCCACCTGCCGGTGCTCAAACCCAACGAAGCCATGGTGGCCGAGGCGGTGGCCAGCGGTGCGCGCGTCGGGCTGGTGGCCACGTTCGCGCCCACGCTGGCGTCCATGCCGGCCGAGTTCCCCGCGGGGGTGCAGTTGCGTACCGCGCTGGCCGAGGGGGCGCTCGAATCGCTTGAACGCGGCGACACCGCCGGCCACGATGCGCGGGCGGTGGAGGCGGCGCGAGCGCTGGCGGCCGAGGGCTGCACCGTCATCGCGCTGGCGCAGTTCAGCCTGGCCCGAGCCCGGGTGGCGGTCGAGCAGGCGCTGGGTCTGCGGGTGCTGACGACGCCCGACAGCGCGGTCCGATTGCTGCGTCGGCAACTGAGCGCCCAGGGTCCCGGAGGGTAGGGCGTCACCGGCTACAATCCCAGGTTGCCAAAAAGCGGAATTGCCTGGCAGACGGTGCCCACGGCACTCCGGTCGGGCAAGCGCTAGAAACAGGCGCGCGGGTGGCGAAATTGGTAGACGCACCAGGTTTAGGTCCTGACGTCCGCAAGGACGTGCCGGTTCGAGTCCGGCCCCGCGCACCACCTCACAGATGACTGTTTTCCGGGTCAGCCAGACAAGCTGGATGACCGCCCCACCTTTGGAGAGACCATGACCGTGACCGTTGAAACCCTGGAAAAACTCGAACGCAAGATCACGCTCACGCTGCCTGCTGAAGTGATCCAGAGCGAAGTGTCCAAGCGCCTCAAGCGCCTGGCGCGCGATGTGAAGATGGATGGTTTCCGTCCCGGCAAGGTGCCCATGAACGTCGTCGCCCAGCGCTACGGCTACTCGGTGCACTACGAAGTCATGAACGACAAGGTGGGCGAGGCCTTCGCCACTGCCGCCAACGAAGCGCAGCTGCGCGTGGCCGGTCAGCCCAAGATCACCGAGAAGGAAGATGCGCCCGAAGGTCAGCTGGCCTTTGACGCCGTGTTCGAGGTCTACCCGGAAGTGAAGATCGGTGACCTGACCACCGCCGAGATCGAGAAAGTCTCCACAGAGGTCACCGACGCTGCGATCGACCGCACGCTGGACATCCTGCGCAAGCAGCGCCGCACCTTTGCCCAACGTGCCGCGGACGAAGCTGCGCAGGACGGCGACCGCGTGACCATCGACTTCGCTGGCAAGATCGACGGCGAGCCGTTCGAAGGCGGCAAGGCCGAAGGCTTCCAGTTCATCGTGGGCGACGGCCAGATGCTCAAGGAATTCGAGGACGCGGTGCGCGGCATGAAGTCGGGCGAGTCCAAGACCTTCCCCCTAGCCTTCCCGGAAGACTACCACGGCAAGGACGTGGCCGGCAAGACCGCCGACTTCCTCGTCACCGTGAACAAGATCGAAGCGGCCAACCTGCCCGAGGTGGACGAGGCTTTTGCCCAGTCGCTCGGCATTGCCGACGCCACGGTGGACGGCCTGCGCGCCGACATCCGCAAGAACCTGGAACGCGAAGTCAAGTTCCGTGTGTTGGCCCGCAACAAGCAGGCTTCGATGGACGCGCTGGCCGCCAAGGCCGAGCTGGACCTGCCGAAGTCGGTCGTCCAGGCCGAACTCGACCGCCTGGTGGAAGGCGCCCGCGCCGACCTGAAGCAGCGCGGCGTGAAAGACGCCGAGAAGGCGCCGATCCCCGAAGACCTGTTCCGCCCGCAGGCCGAGCGCCGCGTGCGCCTGGGCCTGGTGGTGGCCGAGCTCGTCCGTGCCAACGAACTGCACGCCAAGCCCGAGCAGATCAAGGCCCACATCGAAGAGCTGGCCGCCTCCTACGAGAAGCCGGCCGACGTGGTGCGCTGGTACACCAGCGACAACCGCCGCATGGCCGAGGTCGAGGCCATCGTGATCGAGAACAATGTGAGCGAATTCGTGCTGTCGCAGGCCAAAGTCACGGAAAAATCCGTCGCTTTCGACGAGCTGATGGGTCAGTCCTGACCTGGCCTCCCGTGATGGGTGACCGTCTTCGGTCCCCCCGCTCGGGATCTGCCTGGACATGATCAAGGGCGGACTTCCGCCCTTTTTTTCGCTCTGCGCTTGCCTTTTGCGGCGACTGCGCCATATGCGGTCAGGCGAGAGGCCGCACCGACCATAGGGCACCCCCGGGTTGGTTACAGTAGCGTCACAGTGACTATTCAATACACGGAGAATTGCATGAGCGCAATGGACATTCAGGGCCTGGGCATGGTGCCTATGGTGATCGAGCAGTCGGGCCGCGGCGAGCGGGCCTACGACATCTATTCGCGCCTGCTCAAGGAACGCGTCATCTTTCTGGTTGGCCCGGTCAATGACCAGTCGGCCAACTTGGTGGTGGCGCAGCTGCTCTTCCTGGAAAGCGAAAATCCGGACAAGGACATTTCGTTCTACATCAACTCACCCGGCGGTTCGGTGAGCGCCGGCATGGCAATTTTCGACACGATGAACTTCATCAAGTGCGACGTGTCTACCCTGTGCATTGGCATGGCGGCGAGCATGGGCGCGTTCCTGCTGTCGGCGGGTGCCAAGGGCAAGCGTTTCGCTCTGCCCAACTCAAAAGTGATGATCCACCAGCCGCTGGGCGGCTCGCAGGGCCAGGCCACGGAGATCGAGATCCATGCCCGCGAAATTCTCAAAACCCGCGCCCAGCTCAACCGCATCCTGGCCGAGCGCACCGGCCAGCCGCTGGAGCGTATCGAACGCGACACCGAGCGCGACTACTACCTCACCGCTGAAGAATCGGCCGCTTACGGCCTGATCGACAAGGTGATCGACAAGCGTCCCGGGGTTGCCTGAAGCGGCTCTGTTGCGCACGCCGGTTCAGGCCACAGACCCTCCAAAGCCCGGGATTGAGGCGCTCAGGCGTCCCAATCCCGGGTTTGGCGCCTTCTCTGCTTGAACTATCATCGTTGCAATCTGCATTCCCGCGTCACCGACGGAAAGAACCATGGCCGATAAAAAAGGCGCATCCAGCGAAAAAGCACTCTACTGCTCGTTCTGTGGCAAGAGTCAGCACGAGGTCAAGAAGCTGATCGCCGGCCCCTCGGTGTTCATCTGCGACGAGTGCATCGACCTCTGCAACGACATCATCCGTGACGAATTGCCCGGTCTCGAATCGGTCAAGGCGTCGGGCGACGATGTGCCGACCCCGGCCGAGCTGAAATCGAACCTCGACAACTACGTCATTGGTCAGGACTCCGCCAAGCGGGCCTTGGCCGTCGCGGTCTACAACCACTACAAGCGGCTGCGCCACAAGGCGGGGGCCCGCAAGGACGACGTCGAGCTCGCCAAGAGCAACATCCTGTTGATCGGCCCCACCGGCTCGGGCAAGACCCTGCTGGCGCAGACCATGGCGCGCATGCTCAATGTGCCCTTTGTCATGGCCGATGCCACCACCCTGACCGAAGCCGGTTACGTGGGCGAAGACGTCGAGAATATCGTGGCCAAGCTGCTGCAAAGCTGCAACTACGACGTCGAACGCGCCCAGCAGGGCATCGTCTACATCGACGAGATCGACAAGATCACCCGCAAGTCCGACAACCCGTCCATCACCCGCGACGTGTCGGGCGAGGGCGTGCAGCAGGCCTTGCTCAAGCTGGTCGAGGGCACCATGGCGTCCGTGCCCCCGCAAGGTGGGCGCAAGCACCCCAACCAGGACTTCCTGCAGGTGGACACCACCAACATCCTGTTCATCTGTGGCGGGGCTTTCGCCGGACTCGAAAAAATCATCGAGAACCGCACGGAGGCGTCCGGCATGGGCTTCGGCGCGGTCGTCAAGAGCAAGAAGCAGCGCAGCATCACCGATTCGTTCAAGGAAATCGAGCCCGAAGACCTGATCAAGTTCGGGCTGATCCCCGAGCTGGTAGGCCGTGTTCCCGTGATTGCGGCGCTGGCCGAACTGAGCGAAGACGCCCTGGTCGAGATTCTGACCGAGCCCAAGAATGCCGTGGTCAAGCAGTTTGCCAAGCTCCTGGCCATGGAGGGCGCTGAGCTGGAAGTCCGGCCCGCGGCGCTGAAGGCGATTGCCCGCAAGGCCCTGGCCCGCAAGACCGGTGCCCGTGGCTTGCGCTCCATACTGGAAAACGCGCTGATCGACACCATGTTCGATCTGCCCGGCATGAGCAATGTCGAGAAGGTGGTGGTGGATGAGCCGACCATCGATGAAAACAAGCCCCCCCTGCTGGTGTACCGCGAAGCGGCCAAGCAGGCCTGACGGTTCGCTGCGGCGGGCCGGCGAAACACGTTGAAGTTCTTGATGCGTCCGGCTCGCACCGTGCGCATCAACTCCCTTTTTCGATCTTTCCGATCTTCCCGATTTTCCCGAGGTTGAAATGTCCGGACAAACCCCCTTGCCCAGCACACCGGTGGACCTCCCCCTCTTGCCCTTGCGCGACGTGGTGGTGTTCCCGCACATGGTGATCCCCCTGTTCGTGGGGCGCCCCAAGAGCATCAAGGCGCTTGAGTCCGCCATGGAGGCCGAGCGACGCATCATGCTGGTGGCGCAGAAAGCCGCCGCCAAGGACGAACCCTCGACCGACGACATGTTCGAGATGGGTTGCGTCGCCACCATCCTGCAAATGCTGAAACTGCCCGACGGCACCGTGAAGGTGCTGGTGGAGGGCGTGCAGCGCGCCAAGGTGCTGTCCATCAAAGACGGCGAAAGCCACTTTGTGGCCAGCGTCACCCCGGTCGATCCCGCGGTCGAGCGTGCCGACATGCAGTCCACCGAACTGGAGGCCCTGCGCCGCGCGGTGATGCAGCAGTTTGACCAGTACGTCAAGCTCAACAAGAAGATCCCTTCGGAAATCCTCACCTCGATCAGCAGCATCGACGACCCGGGTCGCCTGGCCGACACCATCGCTGCGCACCTGCCGCTCAAGCTCGAGTCCAAGCAGGTGGTGCTGGATCTGGACCCGGTCAACAAGCGGCTGGAGAACCTGTTCGAGCAGCTGGAGCGCGAGGTGGACATCCTCAACGTGGACAAGAAAATCCGCGGTCGCGTCAAGCGGCAGATGGAGAAGAACCAGCGCGACTTCTACCTGAACGAACAGGTCAAGGCGATCCAGAAAGAGCTGGGCGAAGGCGAAGAGGGCGCGGACATCGAAGAGATCGAGAAGAAGATCAAGCTCGCCAAGATGCCCGCCGAAGCCCGCAAAAAGGCCGACGCCGAGTTCAAGAAACTCAAGCTGATGTCGCCCATGTCGGCCGAGGCCACGGTGGTGCGCAACTACATCGACGCCCTGGTGGCACTGCCCTGGGCCAAGAAGACCAAGATCAAGCACGATCTGGCGCACGCCGAGCAGGTGCTCAATGAAGACCACTACGGTCTGGACAAGGTCAAGGACCGCATCCTCGAATATCTTGCGGTGCAGCAGCGCGTGGACAAGGTCAAGGCGCCCATCCTGTGCCTGGTCGGCCCGCCGGGCGTGGGCAAGACCTCGCTCGGCCAGTCGGTGGCCAAGGCCACCGGGCGCAAATACGTGCGCATGGCCCTGGGCGGCATGCGCGACGAGGCAGAGATCCGCGGCCACCGCCGCACCTACATCGGCGCCATGCCGGGCAAGGTGCTGCAGAGCCTGTCCAAGGTCGGCACGCGCAACCCGCTGTTCCTGCTCGACGAAATCGACAAGCTGGGCACCGACTTTCGCGGCGACCCGTCGTCGGCGCTGTTGGAGGTGCTGGACCCCGAGCAGAACCACACCTTCGGTGACCATTATGTCGAGGTCGATTTCGACCTGTCCGACGTGATGTTCGTGGCGACGTCGAACTCGATGAACATCCCGCCGGCGCTGCTGGACCGGATGGAGGTGATCCGCCTGTCGGGCTACACCGAGGACGAGAAGACCAACATCGCCATGCGCTACCTGCTGCCCAAGCAGCTGAAGAACAACGGCATCCGCGAAGGCGAGATGGCGGTGCAGGAAGACGCGGTGCGTGACATCGTGCGCTACTACACCCGCGAGGCCGGTGTGCGTTCGCTGGAGCGTGAACTCTCCAAGATCTGCCGCAAGGTGGTCAAGGGCCTGCTCCTCAAGAAGTACGAGCCCACCGTGGTGGTGAGCGCCGAGAACCTCAGCGACTTCCTGGGTGTGCGCAAGTACAGCTACGGCCGCGCCGAGGCGCAGAACCAGGTCGGCCAGGTGGTCGGTCTGGCCTGGACCGAGGTCGGCGGCGATCTGCTCACCATCGAAGTGGCCATCATGTCGGGCAAGGGCGTCATCACGCGCACCGGCTCGCTGGGCGACGTCATGAAGGAGTCGGTCGAGGCCGCGCGCACCGTGGTGCGCAGCCGCGCCCGCATGCTGGGCATCAAGAACGAGCAGTTCGACAAGCACGACATCCACATCCACGTGCCCGACGGTGCAACGCCCAAGGATGGCCCGAGTGCCGGTGCGGCCATGACGACGGCGCTGGTCTCCGCGATCACGGGTATTCCTGTGCGGGCCGATGTCGCGATGACGGGCGAGATCACCCTCCGCGGCGAGGTGACGGCGATCGGCGGGCTCAAGGAGAAGCTGCTGGCGGCGCTGCGCGGCGGCATCAAGACCGTGATCATTCCCGAAGAAAACGTCAAGGATCTGGCCGACATTCCGGACAACGTGAAGCAGGGCTTGGAGATCGTGCCGGTCAAGTGGATCGACAAGGTGCTGGCGATCGCGCTGGAGCGACAGCCCGTGCCGCTGACCGACGAAGAGGTGGCGGCGCAGCTGGCTGCGGCGGCGGCCCGTCCTGCCACCCCGGCACCCGATGCGGTGAAACACTGATCAAAAATTTTCGGGGGCTTGAAAACCGGCCATTTTTTGCGCTAGAATTTCAGCTTCTGACAAACGTTAGAAACATGCGGGATTAGCTCAGTTGGTAGAGCGATACCTTGCCAAGGTATAGGTCGAGAGTTCGAGTCTCTTATCCCGCTCCAGTATTTGAAAAAAGGAAGCCCGCTTCCTTTTTTATCGATAGTCAAGGTTGGTGAAGCGTTTGGTGGCAGCACCGAATGTCAGCGGCGCGATAGCAAATCGGTTATGCAACGGATTGCAAATCCGTCTAGCCCGGTTCGACTCCGGGTCGCGCCTCCAGTC
>JAGXRS010000295.1 GCA_018335615.1 Hydrogenophaga sp.
GGCTCGCCCCGCCGCGACATCAAGCCGTTGGCCGAGCGCTGATCGCCACCGCGTCGCCGGGTGACACTCACCCGGCTGCCGCCACGCCCGCTGCGCCTTCCGGTGCCGCGGGCGTTTTTCATCCGGACGCATAAAATAGCCGGTTCGACAGCTTCGCCACGACAGCCAACGGGACCTCCATGGGACGCACGCTCTACGACAAGATCTGGGACGAACACGTCGTCCACACCGAAGAAGACGGCACCGCCGTGCTGTACATCGACCGCCACCTGGTGCACGAAGTCACCAGCCCCCAAGCCTTCGAAGGCCTGCGCGAAACGGGCCGCAAGGTCTGGCGTGTCAGCTCCATCGTGGCCACCGCCGACCACAACACGCCCACCACCGGATGGGATCAGGGCTACGACGGCATCACCGATCCGATCAGCAAGGAACAGATCACCACGCTCAACAGCAACATCGCTGAATTTGGCGCGGCGGCCTTCTTCCCCTTCATGTCCAAGCGCCAGGGCATCGTGCACGTCATCGGCCCGGAGAACGGCGCGACCCTGCCCGGCATGACCGTGGTCTGCGGCGACAGCCACACCTCCACGCACGGCGCCTTCGGCGCACTGGCGCACGGCATCGGCACCAGCGAAGTCGAGCACGTCATGGCGACGCAGACCCTGCTGGCCAAGAAAGCCAAGAACATGCTCGTGAAAGTCGAGGGCCAGCTGGCCAGCGGCGTCACCGCCAAAGACATCGTGCTGGCCATCATCGGCAAGATCGGCACCGCTGGCGGCACCGGCTACACCATCGAATTCGGCGGCTCGGCCATCCGCGCCCTGTCCATTGAGGGCCGCATGACGGTCTGCAACATGGCCATCGAGGGCGGCGCGCGCGCCGGCCTGGTGGCGGTGGACGACAAGACCATCGAATACGTCAAGGGCCGCCCGCTCTCCCCCACCGGCCTGGAGTGGGACCAGGCCGTGGCTTACTGGAAGACGCTGCAGTCCGACCCGGACGCGGTGTTCGACGCCGTGGTCGAACTCGACGCGGCCCAGATCGTGCCGCAGGTCACCTGGGGTACTTCGCCTGAAATGGTGCTGGGTATCGACGGCCGCGTGCCCGACCCGGACAAGGAAAAGGACCCGAACAAACGCGGCGCCATCGAACGCGCGCTGACCTACATGAACCTGCAGCCGGGCAAGCCGCTGAACGACATCTTCGTGGACAAGGTGTTCATCGGCTCCTGCACCAACAGCCGTATCGAGGACATGCGCGAAGCCGCCGCCGTGGTGAAGAAGCTCGGCCAGAAAGTGGCCAAGAACATCAAGCTGGCCATGGTGGTGCCGGGCTCCGGGCTCGTCAAAGAACAGGCAGAGCGCGAAGGCCTGCACGAAATCTTCAAGGCCGCCGGATTCGAGTGGCGCGAGCCAGGCTGCTCCATGTGCCTGGCCATGAACGCGGACCGGCTGGAGCCGGGCGAGCGGTGCGCCAGCACCAGCAACCGCAATTTCGAAGGCCGGCAAGGGGCGGGTGGCCGTACCCACCTCGTCTCGCCTGCGATGGCGGCAGCCGCGGCCGTGCACGGGCACTTTGTCGATGTCCGGCAGTTCGCCTGAGAGCCCATCCATGAAACAGATTGCCAGCCTGTGTGCCCTGTTCGTCGTGCTGCTGCTGACCGGCTGCAACACCGTGAAAGGTGTGGGCCAAGACGTCCAGAAGGCCGGACAGGTCCTGGAAGACGCCGCCCGCAAGAGATAAAACCATGAAAACATTCACCGTGCACAAGGGCCTCGTCGCCCCGATGGACCGCGAGAACGTCGACACCGACGCCATCATTCCCAAGCAGTTCCTGAAGTCGATCCGCAAGACCGGGTTCGGTCCGAACCTGTTCGATGAGTGGCGCTACCTGGACAAGGGCGAACCGGGCCAGGACCCGGCCAGCCGCCAGCCCAACCCCGACTTCGTGCTCAACCAGCCCCGCTATGCCGGCGCCTCGGTGTTGCTGGCGCGCAAGAACTTCGGCTGCGGTTCCAGCCGCGAACATGCGCCCTGGGCCATCGACCAGTACGGCTTTCGCGCCATCATCGCGCCGAGCTTTGCCGACATCTTTTTCAACAACTGCTTCAAGAATGGCCTGCTCCCGATTCAGCTGCCGGAAGCCACCGTGTCGCAGCTGTTCGACGAGGCCCTGGCCTTCCCGGGTTACGAGTTGACGATCGACCTCGAGCGCCAGGTGATCGTGAAACCGGGCGGCGACGAAATCCCTTTCGACGTGCAGGCCTTCCGCAAATACTGCCTGCTCAACGGCCTCGACGACATTGGCCTCACCTTGCGCCACAAGGACAAGATCGCGGCATTTGAAAACGAACGCCTGATGCGCAAACCCTGGCTGGCCCATTCGATGTGAACAGGCTCCCCCGGGCTGCGTACGGCGCAGCCCCCTCCAGGGGCGTTGCCGGCGGCCAGGCCAAGCCCGCGGCACCGCTACCTGGCGTCGTCTTTCCCTCCCTTCATTCAGACATCTCTTATGAAAATCGCAGTTCTCCCCGGTGATGGCATTGGCACCGAAATCGTCGCCGAAGCGGTCAAGGTCCTGAACGCCCTGGATCTGCCCTTCGAAATGGAGAGCGCCCTGGTTGGCGGCGCGGCGTATGACGCCCATGGTCATCCACTGCCCGAGGCCACCCTGAAGCTGGCCATGGCCAGCGACGCTGTGCTGTTCGGCGCGGTGGGCGACTGGAAATACGACACGCTGGACCGCCCGCTACGCCCCGAGCAGGCCATCCTGGGCCTGCGCAAGCACATGGGCCTGTTCGCCAACTTCCGCCCTGCCATCTGCTACGAGCAGCTGGTGGGCGCTTCCAGCCTCAAGCCCGAGCTGATTGCCGGGCTGGACATCCTGATCATTCGCGAGCTGACGGGCGACATCTACTTTGGCCAGCCGCGTGGCCGGCGCATCGCCACCGATGGCCACTTCCCCGGTGCCGAAGAGGCCTTCGACACCATGCGCTACAGCAAGCCGGAAATCGAGCGCATCGCCCACGTCGCCTTCCAGGCCGCCCGAAAGCGCAACAAAAAGGTCACCAGCGTCGACAAGGCGAACGTGCTGGAAACCTTCCAGTTCTGGAAGGACGTGGTCACCGAGGTGCACGCGCAATACCCCGACGTGGAACTGCAGCACATGTATGTGGACAACGCGGCCATGCAGCTGGTCAAGGCGCCCAAAGCCTTTGACGTGGTGGTCACCGGCAACATGTTCGGCGACATCCTGAGCGATGAAGCCTCCATGCTCACCGGCTCCATCGGCATGCTGCCCTCGGCCAGCCTGAACACGAAGAACCAGGGCCTGTACGAGCCCAGCCACGGCAGCGCGCCCGACATCGCCGGCAAGGGCGTGGCAAATCCACTGGCCACGATCCTGTCGGCCGCCATGATGCTGCGCTTCAGCCTGAACCAGGAGGCCGCGGCGCTGCGAATCGAAACCGCCGTGCAGCGGGTGCTGGCACAGGGCCTGCGCACGCCCGACATCTACAGCGAAGGCACCACCAAAGTGGGCACTTCGCAGATGGGCGATGCGGTGGTGAACGCCCTGCGCGCTTGACCATGGGCCCACGGGGTCGGTCCGGCCAGGCTGGCCCTGATCACCCTGCTACCACAGCAGGCCGGACATTGTCAGTTTGGAGAACGGTACCATCCGGTAGAATTACGACCCATGTTTGCCGCCCGCCCGTTCGCCCTGAACATCGCAACCGCCGCCTTGGCGCTTGTGGCTGCGCGCGCAACCATCACCAAAACCACGACCATTAAGGGCTGATCCAGCTCCGGTATCGTCGTGCGCCCTCCCTGGCCAGACGAGCCGGGGCAGACAGGCCGGTCGGGCACTGTTTGTAACTTTTTAAAGGGCGTTGAAATGAGCAAGTTGGTAGGACTGGTGGGCTGGCGTGGCATGGTCGGCTCGGTGTTGATGGACCGCATGGTCGAAGAACGAGACTTCGACCTGATCGAACCCCTCTTTTTTTCCACGTCGAATGCCGGCGGCACAGCCCCGGCCATGGCAAAGAACGAGACCACGCTGCAGGACGCGTTCGACATCGACGCACTCCAGCGCTGCGACATCGTCATCACCGCCCAGGGCGGTGACTACACCAGCGAGGTGTTCCCCAAATTGCGCGCCGCCGGCTGGAACGGCCATTGGATCGACGCGGCCTCCACGCTGCGCATGCAGCAGGATGCGGTCATTGTCCTGGACCCGGTGAACATGCCGGTGATCAAAGACGCCCTGGGCAATGGCGGCAAGAACTGGGTCGGCGGCAACTGCACGGTGAGCTGCATGCTCATGGGCGTGGGCGCGCTGTACAAGGCCGGGTTGGTCGAGTGGATGTCCACGCAAACCTACCAGGCGGCCTCCGGTGGCGGCGCCCAGCACATGCGCGAACTGCTGACGCAGTACGGCACGCTGAACGCCGAGGTCAAGAGCCTGCTGGACGATCCCAAGAGCGCGATCCTGGAAATCGACCGGCTGGTGGCGGCCAAGCAGCGCGCCCTGACCAGCGCCGAGACCGCCAACTTCGGCGTGCCGCTGGGTGGCTCGCTGATCCCCTGGATTGACAAGGACCTGGGTATCGGAAAAAGCCAGGACGAGCCTGGCTGGGGCATGTCCAAGGAAGAGTGGAAGGGCATGGCCGAGACCAACAAGATCCTCGGCATGGGCGAAGGTTTCGGCTCGGCCGCCATCCCGGTGGACGGCTTCTGCGTGCGCGTGGGCGCCATGCGCTGCCACAGCCAGGCGCTGACCTTCAAACTGAAGAAAAACGTGCCCGTGGCCGACATCGAGGCCATGATCGCGACCGACAACCCGTGGGTGAAGCTGGTACCCAACACGCGCGAAGCCACCATCCGCGACCTCACGCCAGTGGCCGTGACGGGCACGATGACGATCCCCGTGGGCCGGGTGCGCAAACTCGCCATGGGCCCCGAGTACGTGGGTGCCTTCACCATCGGCGACCAGCTGCTGTGGGGCGCCGCCGAGCCGCTGCGCCGCATGCTGCGCATCCTGCTCGACGCCTGAAACACGCGCGCGCAACGGTCTCCAAGCCCGCCTTGGCAACCGCTGCGCGCGTTGCAAGCGCACAACGTGAACCCGAGAGGAAATCGACAAGAGGTTGCCGCGTCAACTCAAGCGGTGTGTCAGCTTGTCACTCTAATGTGTTGATGTTAAGGTCAATTTTCGGTCTTTCACGTCGAGGTCCAAGTGCCATTCAACTCTCGCCACAAACCCTCCCTCACCACACCGGCCCCGACAAGAGGGATGGGTTCGCGCGGCGTTTCCCGGATTCACGCCATCGCCGCGGCGGCGGTTCTGAGCACGGCCTTGTTTCAAGCTGGCGACGCACAGGCCCTGGCGCTGGGCCGCATCGTCGTGCAATCGGCGCTGGGAGAGCCCCTGAGGGCCGAAATAGACGTACCCGACATCACCCCTGAAGAAGCGGCCAGTCTGCGTGTGGGCTTGGCGTCTGGCGACGCGTTTCGCGCTGCCGGAATGGACTTCAATCCGGCCCTCGCCAGTCTGCAGGTCAGCCTGCAACGGCGTCCCGATGGCCGGGCCTACCTGCGCTTGACGAGTCCGCGGGCGGTCACCGAGCCCTTCGTGGACCTCATCGTTGAAGCCAACTGGGCCGCAGGGCGGATCGTGCGCGATTACACGCTGCTGTTCGACCCGCCCAACCTGCGCGCAGGCACCCCGGTGGCACCTCTTCCCCCGGTGATGACGCCAGCGGCGCCCGCTGTCCCCGCACCGCCCCTGGCCCAGCCGAGCGCTCCGGCACCGTCACTGTCCGCGCTGCCTCCCGTATCGGCGCCGCCTCGTGCAGCACCGCCCGTGGCGAGCCGGCCGGTGACGCCACCCGGCAACGCCACGGAGACGGCGCAGGTACGCGTGCGACCGGGCGACACCGCCGGACGCATTGCCGAGACCCACCGCACCGCCAACGTGTCGCTCGACCAGATGTTGGTTGCCCTCTTGCGCGGCAATCCGGGTGCCTTCATCGGCGGCAACGTCAACCGCATCAAAGCCGGCTCGGTGCTGGATTTGCCCAGTGAGGCCGAAGCCGGCTCGGTGAACCCGGGCGACGCCCGCCAGATGATCGCCGCGCAGAGCCGTGATTTCAACGAATTCCGCCGACGCCTGGCCGGCTCGGTGCCCGCAGCAGCCGTTGCCGCAGCGGACCGACAGGCCAGCGGACGCGTGCAGGCCGAAGTGGACGACCGCAACCCGGTGGCGCCCGCACAGGACAAGCTCACCCTATCCAAAGGAGCCGTGGCAACGCCCTCGGCCGCTGAAGAAAGGATTGCGCAGGAACGCCAGGCCCGTGAAGCTTCGACGCGGGTGGCCGAACTTTCGCGCAACATCGACGAGCTCGCCAGGCTCGGCAACAACACAGCGCCAGGCGCTGTGGCACCCGGCGCTGCGGGCACGCCTGCCGCCGCGTCGCCGGCGGTGCCTGCGATACCGGCCACCACCATGGCTGCGGCGGCGCCCCCCCCTGCGTCCAGCCCCGAGGCGGCTGCTCCGGTGACGGCCTCGCCTGGCAATCCCGCCGTGGAAACCACCGACATGGCGACCCCACCGGCGCCTGCCCCCTCGGCCGACCCTGAGCCAGCGCCGCCCCCCGTCGCGGCACCGGCATCGCCACCGGCCGTGCCACCTGCAGCAGCCCCGCAGGATGAGCCGTCGTTCATCAGCAGCCTGGCCGAGAACCCCTTGGTCCTGCCGGGTGTGGCGGCCCTGCTGGCCCTGCTCGGCGGTCTGGCTGTGTACCGCCTGCGTCAACGCAAGCAGGCAGTCGGCGTGGACAGCTCGTTCCTGGAGAGCCGCCTGCAGCCAGACTCCTTCTTCGGCTCCAGTGGCGGGCAGCGCATCGACACCGCCGAGACGGGTGCGTCGGGCTCCTCCATGGTCTATTCGCCCAGCCAGCTCGATGCGGCCGGTGATGTTGACCCGGTGGCCGAAGCCGACGTTTACCTGGCCTACGGTCGCGACCTGCAGGCCGAAGAGATTCTCAAAGAAGCCATGCGCGGCACACCCACGCGCGTGGCGATTCACAACAAGCTGCTGGAAATCTACGCCAAACGGCGTGACGCCAAGGCATTCGAAGTCGTTGCCATCGAGGCCTACGCGCTGACGCTGGGCCAAGGCCCGGAATGGGAACGGGCCTGCGAGCTGGGACGCGAACTGGACCCCGCCAATCCGCTGTACCAGCCCGGCGGAGCGCCCAGCCCGAAGGGCGGGATGGTCTCTGCTGCGGCAGGCGGCGCCATGGTCACCATGCCTTTCGGCAACAGCACGCTGAACCCACCCGACGAGAACGAAGCGCAGGACGACAGCGTCGAGCTGGATCTGGACTTCTCTCTCGACGAACTCCCGGCATCCGCTCCGCTGGCCACCGAGCCCCTCGCCGACCAGGCAGCCGGTGGTGTGACATCGGAACTGGACCAGCTGGACCAGCTGGACAGCCACGAAGCGCTGGACCCGAAGGCGGTATCGCGCGGCGATGGTGACCCGATGTTGATGGACTTCGATCTGGACTTTCTGTCCGAACCGGGCGCGCTGGTCGCCAGCGAGCCAGCACCTGCAACGCACGGCACCGATCGGGAGCCACTGCGCTTCGATCCGCAGGAGGAGTTGTCGGACTTCGGACTGGACGAATTGCAGGCCGAGTTGGCTGGCAGCGAATCCCTGCCGTTGCCAGGTGCGACGAGCCCCACCGATGCCGAGATGCTGACCTTCGACCTGAACGACCTCAACCTGGACCTCGACCCGGAACTGTCGACGGCCGAGGCCGAGGGCGCGATGCCTGCCGAAGAGAGTCCTCTGGACACCAAGCTCTCGCTGGCCGAGGAGTTCCGGGCCATTGGCGACCTGGAGGGTGCCCGTTCTCTGGCCGAAGAAGTGCTCGCCGAAGCCACCGGCACGCTGCGGACCAAGGCTCGGACTTTCCTGGCGGACCTCGCCTGACCGCAGCCAGTCTCGGGACACCGTTCTTGCCCAGCCCTTCTTCCGAACGACCGCCATCGCCCGATACCGCGGCACCAGGTCAGCGCGTGGCCTTGGGCGTGAGCTACAACGGCTCGGCCTACGACGGTTGGCAGAGCCAGCCCAGCGGGCGCACGGTGCAGGACCACCTGGACCGCGCGCTGAGCCGTTTCGTCGCCCAGACCTCCATCAGGACACTCTGCGCAGGGCGTACCGATGCCGGGGTGCACGGTCTGATGCAAGTGGTGCACTTCGACAGCCCGGTGGTGCGCCCCGACAGCGCCTGGGTGCGCGGCACCAACAGCTTCCTGCCCGCTGACATTGCCGTGCAATGGGCCCGGCAGGTGCCCCCCGGTTTCCACGCCCGAGCCAGCGCACGCGTGCGCCGCTATGCCTATGTGCTGCTGGAGTCACCGGTGCGCCCGAGCGTGGACGCCGCGCGTGTGGGCTGGGTGTTTCGCCCGCTCCATCTCGACGCCATGCAGGCTGCCGCAGCGTACCTGATGGGGGAACACGACTTCACGTCGTTCAGGGCCTCGCAATGCCAGGCGCACACGCCTGTGAAAGACTTGCGACGCATCGACATCACGCGCCGGGGTGCCTACTGGCGCTTCGAGTTCGAAGCCAATGCCTTCCTGCACCACATGATCCGCAACATCATGGGTTGTCTGATTGCGGTGGGCACCGGGAGCAAGCCCCCGAGCTGGATGGCCGACGTACTGCAGGCACGCAGCCGGGACGTCGCGGCCCCCACCTTCTCCCCGGACGGCTTGTACTTTCTCGGGCCGCTGTACGATCCGTCGCTGGATCTTCCCACGCGCACGCCCGCCTTCGACTGGTTGCCGTAGGCCACCACCCCCGCGCCGGGACGACACGGTGCGCACCCCAACGCTGTCGGCGTTGCCCCAAGGGCCCGGTGAAATCGACTGCACGACGCCCTTGAACCACCCCTTTTACGTATGAGCAGCACCCACCGGACCCGAATCAAAATCTGTGGCCTGACCCGCGAGGCCGACGTGGACGCCGCCGTGCGGGCGGGCGCCGATGCCATCGGCTTGGTGCTGTACCCGCGCAGCCCGCGGTTTGTCACGCCAGAGCGGGCAGCCGAGCTGGCACGCCGGCTGCCCCCCTTCGTCACACCGGTGCTGCTCTTCGTCAACGCGACACCGGCCGAGCTGCGGCGAGGCCTGGATGCGCTACCACATGCGTTGCTGCAGTTCCATGGCGACGAGACGCTGGCCGATTGCCAGGCAACGGGTCGCCCGTTCATCCGCGCCGCCCGCATTCCCCCCGGCCCGGCGGGCGCCGGCTTCGATCTCCTAAAATACGCGCAAGACTTCGTCTCCGCCCAGGCTGTTCTGTTGGACGCCCATGTGGACGGCTATGGCGGCGGCGGTCAATCCTTCGACTGGACAGCATTCAATTGGTCACATCCACTTCTAAACGCCAGCTCTCGCCTCGTTTTGTCTGGTGGACTCACGCCTGCAAACGTGACCGATGGCATTCGCCGCGTACGGCCCTGGGCCGTTGACGTGAGTTCCGGGGTTGAGGCCAGCAAAGGCATCAAGGACCCGGACAAGATGCACGCCTTCGCCGCTGCCGTCCGGGCAGCCGATGCGCAACCGATGGACCGCTCCGCCTGAATTCCCCGCCGGGGACTGCCGGGGCACACCGACCCGAGACCCCATGGACCACTACCAGCAACCCGACATCCGCGGCCACTTCGGCATCTACGGCGGCAGTTTCGTGAGCGAAACGCTCACCCACGCCATCAACGAGCTGAAGGCCGCTTACGCGAAGTACCAGCACGACCCGGACTTCCTGGCCGAATTCAGGAGCGAACTCGCCCACTTCGTGGGCCGGCCCTCGCCGGTCTACCACGCCGCCCGCATGAGCCGCGAGACCGGCGGCGCCCAGATCTTCCTCAAGCGCGAAGACCTGAACCACACCGGCGCGCACAAGATCAACAACACCATCGGCCAGGCCATGCTCGCCCGGCGCATGGGCAAGCCGCGCATCATTGCCGAGACCGGTGCCGGCCAGCACGGCGTGGCCACCGCCACCATCTGCGCGCGCTACGGCCTGGAATGTGTCGTCTACATGGGTAGCGAAGACGTCAAGCGCCAGAGCCCCAACGTCTACCGCATGAAGCTGCTCGGCGCCACCGTGGTGCCCGTGGAAAGCGGCAGCAAGACGCTGAAGGACGCGCTCAACGAGGCCATGCGCGACTGGGTGGCCAACGTGGACAACACCTTCTACATCATCGGCACCGTGGCCGGCCCACATCCCTACCCCATGATGGTGCGCGACTTCCAGAGCGTAATCGGCGAGGAATGCCTGGTGCAGATGCCCGAGATGCTGGCGTCGGCCGGCTGCGCCAGCCCGCAGCCCGACGCCGTGGTGGCCTGCGTGGGCGGCGGCAGCAACGCCATGGGCATCTTCTACCCCTACATCAACCACGCGGCCACGCGCCTGATCGGCGTGGAAGCGGCCGGCGAAGGCATGGAGAGCGGCAAGCACTCGGCTTCGCTACAGAAGGGCAGCCCGGGCGTGCTGCACGGCAACCGCACCTATGTGCTGCAGGACGACAACGGCCAGGTCACCGAAACCCACAGCGTGAGCGCCGGCCTGGACTACCCCGGCGTCGGCCCGGAACACGCCTTCCTCAAGGACATCGGCCGCGCCGAGTACGTGGGCATCACCGACGCCGAGGCGCTGGAGGCCTTCCACTACCTCTGCCGCACCGAAGGCATCATTCCCGCACTGGAATCCAGCCACGCCATTGCCTACGCCATGAAGATGGCCAAAACCATGCGCGCGGACCAGTCGATCCTGGTCAACCTGTCCGGCCGCGGCGACAAGGACATCGGCACCGTGGCCGACCTGTCGCAGGCCGACTTCTACTGCCGACCGAGCTGCCGCGGGCAGTCGGTCAAGGGCGGCGCCGATACCTCCACCATCGCATTCCCAAAATGAGCCGCATCGACACCGCCCTGAGCGCGCTGAAAGCCCAGAACCGCAAGGCCCTGATCCCCTTCGTCACCGCCGGCTTCCCCTATGCCGACATCACGCCCGAACTGATGCACGGCATGGTCGAGGCTGGGGCCGACGTGATCGAACTCGGCGTGCCGTTCTCCGACCCGTCGGCGGACGGCCCGGTGATCCAGAAGGCTGGCGACCGCGCGCTGGCCTTCGGTATCGGCCTGGTGCAAATCTTGGCCATGGTGAAAACCTTTCGCGAACGCAACACCAGCACCCCGGTGGTGCTGATGGGCTACGCCAACCCGGTGGAGCGCTACGACCAGAAACACGGCGACGGCGCCTTCGTGCGCGACGCCAGTGCGGCCGGCGTGGATGGCGTGCTGATCGTCGACTACCCACCCGAGGAATGCGAGGCCTTCGCCGCCGCGCTGCGCGCGCACCAGATGGACCTGATCTTCCTGCTGGCACCCACCTCCACCGACGAGCGCATGGCGCAGGTGGCGCGCGTGGCCAGCGGCTATGTGTACTACGTGTCGCTCAAGGGCGTCACCGGCGCCGGCACGCTGGACGTGGGGCAGGTCGAGGCCATGCTGCCAAGGATCCGGGCCCATGTGAACGTGCCGGTGGGCGTGGGCTTCGGCATCCGCGATCCCGAAACCGCGCGCGCCATCGGTCGCACGGCGGATGCGGTGGTGATCGGCAGCAAGATCATCCAGCTGATCGAGAACGCGCCACGCGAACAGGTGGTCGGCATCGCCGCCGACTTCCTGCGCTCCATCCGGCAGGCGCTGGACACCTGACCTCACGGGCCGCGCCCGGGCACCCGACCCGGACGCCGGCCCTGCTGCGCCGTGCGCGGTGCATGGTTTAATTCGCAGACATGGCCGGGCTTGAACCGACCGGCACCCGCAAGGAGAAATTGACGATGTCCTGGCTTGAAAAGCTGCTTCCGCCGAAGATCACCCACACCGACCCGACCGAGCGCCGCAGCGTCCCCGAAGGCCTGTGGATCAAATGCCCCAGCTGTGAGGCGGTGCTCTACAAGAACGACCTGGAAAAGAACCAGAACGTCTGCCCGCACTGCAGCCACCACCACCGCATCGGCGCCCGCGCGCGGCTCAACGCCTTCCTCGACGCCGAAGGCCGCTACGAAATCGCCCAGGAAGTGCTGCCGGTCGATGCACTGAAGTTCAAGGACAGCCGCAAGTACCCCGAGCGCCTCAAAGAAGCGCTGGAGAACACCGGCGAGACCGACGCGCTGATCGTCATGGGCGGCGCCGTGCAGAGCATCAGCCTGGTGGCGGTGTGCTTCGAATTCGATTTCATGGGCGGCTCCATGGGTTCGGTGGTCGGCGAGCGCTTTGTGCGCGGTGTCGAGGAAGCCATTGCCCAGAAGGTGCCCTTCGTCTGTTTCACCGCCACCGGCGGCGCGCGCATGCAGGAGGGCCTGCTGTCGCTCATGCAGATGGCCAAGACCAATGCCGCCCTGACCCGCCTGGCCAAGAAGGGCCTGCCCTACATCAGCGTGCTGACCGACCCGACCATGGGCGGTGTGAGCGCCGGCTTTGCCTTCGTGGGTGACGTGGTGATCGCCGAACCCAAGGCCCTGATCGGCTTTGCCGGTCCGCGCGTGATCGAGAACACGGTGCGCGTGAAGCTGCCCGAGGGCTTCCAGCGCGCCGAATTCCTGCAGACCAAGGGCGCGGTGGACTTCATCTGCGACCGCCGCGAACTGCGCTCCACCGTGGCCAATGTGCTGGCCATGCTGCAGCGCCAGAGCGCCGACGCGGTGGCCGCCGATTGAGCAGCGAACCTGCGGCCGGTCCGCTCACGCTGACCCAGCTGCCCCTGTTCCCGCTGCAGACCGTCCTTTTCCCAGGCGGTTTGCTGCCCCTGCGCATCTTTGAAGTGCGCTACTTGGACATGATCGGGCGCTGCCACAAGGTGGGCGCTCCGTTCGGCGTGGTGTGCCTCTCGGAGGGCGCCGAGGTGCGCCGGCGCGACCCCGGGGCGCCAGCCAATGGCGACGGTTTTGCGCGCGAGGTGTTCCACGCCACCGGCACGCTGGCGCAGATCGACCACCTGGAGCGCCCGCAGTCCGGCCTCATGGTGATCCGCTGCCGCGGCCTGCAACGCTTCCAGATCACGCGGCGCCAGCAGCTGCGGCACGGCCTTTGGGTGGGCGACGTGACGCTGACCGCACCCGATACGGTGGTACCGGTCCCCGAACATCTGGTGAACGCTCGCGACGCGCTGCAGCGCCTGCTGCAGACCCTGCGGACCCAGAACCCGGCCGCCCTGGCCGATCTGCCCATGCAACCGCCCTACCAGTGGGACAACAGCGGCTGGGTGGCCAACCGCTGGGCCGAACTGCTACCGGCCCCGGCCGAGCTGAAGCAGCGGCTGATGTCGCTCGACAATCCCCTGGTGCGCCTGGAGCTGGTGAGCGACCTGCTGGAGCGTCTCGGCCTGGAAGGCTGACCCACGCCCGAGGCCGCGGGCGGCTCACGGCAGCAGCAACAGCGCCTGCATGTAGCGCTCGCTCACCATCAGATCGTCCCAGCCCAGCGCCGACCGCGCAGGCAACAGGGCCAGGCGCCGCGCCTCGCTGGCAGCCGAGGGCTGCCAGCGCCCCTCCACCACCGCACGCGACAGGGCGTCGATGGCCTCGTCAATCGGTGCGCCGCCGTCTACTACCGACTGGTTGCACAGCAGCACCATGTCGCAACCGGCGTCGAGCGCGGCCAACGCGGCCTCGGTGAAGCCCACCTCGCGTCCTTCGATCTGCCGGGCGCCCGCCATGCTGAGGTCGTCGCTGAACACGGCGCCGTTGAAGCCCAGGCGATGGCGCAACACGTCCTGCAGCCAGCGCGCCGAGAAACCGGCCGGCCGCGGGTCCACGCGCGGGTAGACCACATGGGCCGGCATGAGCGCCTGCAGGCTGGCCGAGAGCCAGGCATAGGGCGCCGCGTCGTCGGACAGGATGGCACTCAAAGAACGCTTGTCGACCGGAATCGCCAGGTGGGAGTCGGCCTTGACGAAGCCGTGACCGGGAAAGTGCTTGCCGCAGTGCGCCATGCCGCTCTGCAGCAGGCCATGCATGAGCGCCTGCGCCAGCAGCGTGACCACGCGCGGGTCGCGGGCGAAGGCGCGGTCGCCGATGACGGTGCTTTCACCGTGGTCCAGGTCGAGCACCGGCGCAAAGCTCAGGTCCACGCCACAGGCGCGCAACTCGGCGCCCAGCACGTAGCCGGTGGCCGTGGCGGCGTTGGCGGCACGCAGGGCCGGGCCACCGTCGGGCTCGCCCTTGCGCGGCGGCTGCATCCACATCGCCCCCAGGCGGGCCATGGGCGGCAGGTGCGTGAACCCATCGGTGCGAAAGCGCTGCACGCGCCCGCCCTCGTGGTCCACGGCGATCAGCAGATCGGGCCGCACGGTCTTGATCTGGCGGCACAGGCGCGTGAGCTGGGCGCGGTCCTGCCAGTTGCGGCCGAACAGGATCACGCCACCCACCAGCGGGTGGGCCAGTCGCTGGCGGTCCGCGGTGGTCAGGCTGTGACCGGCCACGTCGATGATGAGGGGGGCGTGAGCGTGCATGGTGTGCAGGAGGAAAGGGTTCAGTCGCGTTCGACCACCACGAAGCTGGCGGCGTAGTCGGTCTCGTCGGTCACGGTGACAAAGGCCCGCCAGCCCTGCGCCTCGAACCAGGTTTTGAGTTCGCCGTGCAGCACGATCACCGGCTGGCCGCTGGGCAGGTTGACGATCTCACAGCGCTGCCACGTCATGGGCATGCGCATGCCCAGGCCGATGGCCTTGGAGAACGCTTCCTTGGCGGAAAACCGAGTGGCCAGGTAGCGCAGGCCCCGCTGCGGCCAGCGCGCGCCGCGCTGCTGCCAGACGGCGAACTCGGCGTCGGTGAGCACCTTGCGCACGAAGCGTTCGCCCTGACGCTGCCAGGTCGCCTCCACGCGCCGGATGTCGCAGATGTCTGTGCCGATGCCGACGATCATGCGCGCGTGAAGGCCGCGTCGATGCAGCCGAGATAAGCGCCCACGGTGGCCGCGTACCCCATCTCCAGCGCGTCCCCGATCAGCGCGTGCCCGATCGACACTTCGCTCACGCCGGGCACCGTGGCCAGGAAGGCCGTGAGGTTGTCGCGGTTCAGGTCGTGCCCCGCGTTCACGCCCAGGCCGGCGTCCAGCGCGGCCTGTGCGGCGGCGCGAAAACGCTGCAATTGCGCGTCACACTGGGGTGTGGCCCAGGCGGCGGCATAAGGCTCGGTGTACAACTCCACGCGGTCCGCACCCACGGCCCGCGCGGCGGCCATGGCGTCGGCCTCGGCGTCCATGAACAGGCTGACCCGCGCGCCCAGCGCCTGGGCCTCGGCGATCAGCGGGCGCAGGCGCTCGGCATCGGCCGGGAAACGCCAGCCGTGGTCGCTGGTGAACTGGCCTTCGCTGTCGGGCACGAACGTCACTTGGTGCGGGCGAACCGCGCGCACGAAGCCCATCAGATTGTGGAAGGGGTTGCCCTCGATGTTGAACTCCCGGTCGGGCCAGTCCTTCATGAGCGCCGCGAGTTCGTGCACGTCGTGAGCGCGGATGTGGCGTTCGTCCGGCCGGGGGTGCACCGTGATGCCGTGGGCGCCCGCCTGCAGGCACAGGGTGGCCGCCCGCGTGACGGAGGGAATGCCCAGGTGTCGCGTGTTGCGGACCAGCGCCACCTTGTTCAGGTTGACGGACAGGGCGGTGCGGGCGAAAGATGCGGGGTCCACGTTCATGGGGCTGCGTTGGAAAAAGGGTCCGGAAGGATTGCCTCGGCGGGCACCATGGCCCCTGGAGGGCGCCGCATGGCCTGCACATCGAGCATCAGCTGGCGGGTCTTGAACACCCGCAGCCCGCAATGGTAGTGCAGCAGATGGCGCAACTGCGGCTGCAGGGCCGGCAGGCAAGGCGCGCAGGCCCGCATCGTGGCGATGAAGGGCGAGGCGTCGTGCAGGGCCGCCTGCAAGGCCAGGCATTGCTCGCCGCTCAGGGCGTGGCTGTCGTCGGCATGGGCGGCGCGCAGGCCGTGCTCGGGCGTCAGCACATACGCCGCGGCCGGGTCCAGCGGCACCAGGGAACTGCCCTCGCGCGACAGATCGGGGAGCAGCCCGATGTCCTTCAGGAGCAGCAGTTCGAAGGCCCGCAGGATGAGCTGCTGGGCGTCTGCCCGCTCGGCCAGCAAGGCCACGGCCAACCGGAAATGGTCGAACAAGGCGGCGTGCGGGTCGTCGCGGGCCAGCAAGCGCATCAGCAGTTCGTTGAGATAACTGCCCGACAGCAACGCGTCCCCGGTCGGCATGACATGCCCACCCTGCCACTGGGCCGACTTCAGCGTGCGCACCTCCGCGTCACCGCCCCAGCTCAGGTGCAAGGGCTGCAGCGGCAGCAGCACCGGGCGGAACTGCGAGGTCGGCCGCTTGACGCCTTTGGCCACCAGCGCGATGCGGCCGTGGTGGCGGGTGAACACCTCCAGGATGAGGCTGGACTCGCTCCAGTCGTAACGGTGCAGGACGAAAGCCGGTTCCTCAACCGTTCGGCGCGTGGCCATTCGGAATCACTCGTAGCCGAAGGAGCGCACGCGCGCGTCGTCGTCGGCCCAGCCCGAGCGCACCTTCACCCACAGCTCCAGGAAGACCTTGCAATCCCAGAGTTTCTCCAGTTCCTGCCGGGCTTCGGTGCCGATGCGCTTGAGCTTCTCGCCCTTGTCACCGATGACCATGCCCTTGTGCCCCTCGCGCTCCACCACGATGGTGGCGGCGATGCGCCGGAGCTGCCCTTCCTGCTCGAACTTGTCGATGATCACCGTCGAGGTATAGGGCAACTCGTCGCCCGTGAGGCGGAACAGCTTCTCGCGCACCATCTCGCTGGCCATGAAGCGCTCGCTGCGGTCGGTCAGCTCTTCCGGATCGTGGATCCACGGCTGCTGCGGCAGGTATTTTTCGCAAATGGCAAACAGGCGCTGGATGTCCTTGCTGTTCTTGGCCGACATGGGCACGAACTCGGCAAAGGCGTGGCGCTCCTGCATGGAGCGCAGCCAGGGCGCGAGATCGCCGCGGCGGTGCACCAGGTCGAACTTGTTGGCCAGCAGAATCACCGGCACGTTCGCCGGGAGCAGGTCCAGCACCTTGGCGTCGGCCAGGTTGAAATGGCCGGCCTCGACCACGAAGACGATCAGGTCCACGTCGTTCACCGCGCCCAGCACGGTCTTGTTCAGCGCGCGGTTGAGCGCGTTGCCGTGGCGGGTCTGGAAGCCCGGGGTGTCCACGAACACGAACTGATTTGGCCCCACTGTGCGGTAACCGGTGATGCGGTGGCGTGTGGTCTGCGCCTTGCGCGAGGTGATGCTGACCTTCTGGCCCACCAGCGCATTGAGCAGCGTCGACTTGCCGACGTTGGG
>JAGXRS010000296.1 GCA_018335615.1 Hydrogenophaga sp.
ACGCTCAAGCCGCAGTGGCTCGGTCGCCAGGCCACCATGACCGGCTCGGTCGTGCCCGTGTTCGAGGCCCCGACCACAGGTGCCACGGCGCTGACGGGAAACCCCAGCGGCTTCAGCGCAGCGGCTCGCGCGGCGTCGCCCGCGGTGGTGAGCATCAACACCAGCCGGGCCGCGATCAACAATCCCCACAGCGCAGACCCCTGGTTCCGGTTTTTCTTCGGTGACCAAGCCCAGGCACAGCCCCGCACGGGACTGGGTTCGGGGGTGATCGTCAGCCCGGCCGGCTACATCCTCACCAACAACCACGTCATCGAAGAAGCCGACGAGATCGAGGTTGTCCTCAACGATGGCCGGCGCAGCGTGGCGCAGGTCATTGGCACCGACCCCGAGACCGACCTGGCGGTGCTGAGGGTGTCCCTGACCGAGTTGCCCGTGATCGCGCTCGGCAACTCCGACGAACTGGCCATTGGCGACCAGGTGCTGGCCATTGGCAACCCCTTTGGCGTCGGGCAAACCGTCACCAGCGGCATCGTCAGCGCACTGGGACGCACCCAACTGGGTATCAACACCTTCGAGAACTTCATCCAGACCGATGCCGCCATCAACCCTGGCAACTCGGGCGGTGCACTGGTGGACGTCAACGGACACCTGATGGGCATCAACACCGCCATCTATTCACGCTCGGGCGGCTCAATGGGCATCGGCTTCGCCATTCCCACCTCGACGGCGCGCAGCGTGCTCGAAGCCATTGTTCGCGATGGTCAGGTCACACGCGGCTGGATTGGCGTCGAGCCGCAGGATCTGAACCGTGAACTGGCCGAAAGCTTTGGCATCCCCATGGGCCGTGGCGTCATCATCACCGGGGTGCTGCAAAACGGCCCCGCGGCCAAGGCGGGCATTCGCCCCGGCGACGTGATCACCCACGTGGGAGAGCGGGAAGTCAGGAATGTGGCCCAGCTGCTGTCGGCCGTGGCCGCCTTGCCGCCGGGTACGCCAGCGCCGCTCGATGTGGTGCGACGCGACGGCAAGACCCGCGTCGAGGTGACACCGGGCCGGCGTGATCGCCCTCGCGCACCTGCCATGCCTCGCTGACCCGCCATCCAGGCAACGCCCGGCTGACGCACAGCTCAGCCGGTCGACTCTTCCGTGCTGTCAGCAGGGGTGGCCGTGTTCTTCACGAACCACTGAGACCCCCAGATGCCCAACTCGTACAGCAGGCACATCGGAATGGCCAGGGCCAACTGTGAAATCACATCCGGCGGGGTCACGATGGCGGCGATCACGAAGGCCACCACGATGAAGTAGCCGCGAAACTCCTTGAGCTTCGCCACCGTGACCATGTTCATCTTCACCAGCAGCACCACGACGATGGGCACCTGAAAGGCCAGCCCGAAAGCCAGGTACAGCGAGAGAATGGCCTCGACGTAAGATGCGATATCGGGCGTGGCCGCCACACTGGCCGGCGTGAACTGCTGGATGAAGCCAAACATCTTGTCCAGCACGAAAAACTGCACGAAGGCGATGCCCACGTAAGCCAACGAGCTGCCCAGCACGATGAGGGGAATGGCAAAACGCTTCTCGTGCCCATACAGGCCCGGGGCCACGAAGGCCCAGATCTGGTACATCCACCATGGCAGCGACAGCAGCAGCGCGGCCATGCCAAGGACCTTGAGGGGCACGAAAAAGGGCGAGAACACGCCCACCGCGATCAGCTTCGCGTCGGGCGGCATGTGGGCGCGAATGGGCACGGCGATCAGGTCGATCAGTCCGGCGGGGCCCGGCCACAATGCCAGCAGCGCCATGCAGATCACCAGCCCGACAATGCAGTAGAGCAGGCGGTCGCGCAACTCCATCAGGTGCTGGACGAACGGCTGCTCGGAACCGGCGAGTTCGTCGGTGGATGGTTTGGGATCGGACATCAGCGGGAAGCGGAGGTGGAACGGGGCCGGAAGCGGGCCACGCGGGCGGCGCCGGACTGGGTACGGGTGCGCACGCCGGTGCGTGCCTTGAACCACTGCGGCATGGCTTTCTGCTTGATGCGCCAGTTCTTCTTCGGATGGCGGTACGACGGATAGGTGTCGGCACCAATGGCGTTGAGCGCATCGGAGGAGCCACTGTAGGCAGTGCTGCTGCCATCCAGACCGGCCGTGGCCTCGGACCAGGACTTCTCGAAATCACTGGCCCCGGACTGGACGGAGGATTCCACGTCGCGCGCGGCGCTTTCGACGGACTCCTTCATCTTCTTGAGCTCTTCGAGGTCCATCGAACGGCTCACCTCGGCCTTCACGTCGGCCACGTAGCGTTGCGCCTTGCCCAGCAAGGCGCCCACGGTGCGCGCCACGCGGGGCAGCTTTTCGGGGCCGATGACGATCAACGCCACCGCTCCGATCAGCGCGAGCTTGGAAATGCCCAGATCAATCATGTGTCAGCCCTGTTGCGGGCAATGTCGGCCTGCCCGGCCTGAAGTCGAGCCGGCAGCACAACACATCGCCGGCAGGGAAGGTGAACGTGAATCAATGCTTCTGCTTGGCTTCCACGTCGATGGCGTGCTTGTCGGCCCGGGTGTCCTGCGCCACTTGAGCGGCTGGAGCCGATGCCGCCGATTCGTCGGCGGGCTGCCCGCCCTCTTTCATGCCGTCTTTGAAGCCTTTGACAGCGCCACCCAGGTCAGAACCCAGGTTTTTGAGCTTCTTGGTGCCAAATACCATGACGACGATGAGCAGCACCACCAGCCAGTGCCAGATCGAGAAAGAACCCATGATGATCTCCAGAAAGGATTGATGCGCACAGCGCTTGGTGTCGGATTCTAAGCCCCGGCGGGAGTTCAGGCCCCGGGCACTGGTAAGCCGATGAATGGCAGTCGGGCAACGTGTCGCCCACCATCGAAAACTGCCTCGCCATCCCCCGGCCAGACTGTCGTCGACGCCGGGAAACAGACCGAACCTCTAGCCTCGCAACCAGGGACGCGGACCACCCATCACATGGACATGCAGGTGGTGCACCTCCTGCCCGCCCTCTGCGCCGGTGTTGCACACCACACGGAAGCCGCCGTCCGGGTAGGGCTTGCAGCCCTGCTCCACCGCCAGACGGGGCGCCAGCACCATCATGCGTCCGAGCAGCTGTTCGTGTTCCTGCCCCAGCTGGGCCATGGACGGTAGGTGCAGCTTAGGCACCATCAGGAAATGGATCGGGGCCCAGGGGTGAATGTCGTGAAACGCGAAGATCTCCTCGTCTTCGTAGACTTTTCTGGACGGAATCTGGCCGGCGATGATCTTGCAGAAAATGCAGTTCGGGTCGTGCATGGTGGACGGTCGGGTCAAGCAGGCATGGGCTGGCTGGCGTTCATGCGCGCCATGCCCTTGACGATGCGGTAGAGGAACCAGATGGAAATGATGGCCCAGGCGATCATGCCGGGCAACAACAGGAGCAGCCAGAGCGGCAGTGTGACCAGGTAGAGCACCCCGGCCCAGATGACGGTGCGGATGCGCCAGGAGAAATGGCTTTGCTGCCAGGTACCCGCAGCGTCCGACTTTTTCACCAGGTCGATCACCAGCGCCACGACCAGCAGGCCGGCACCCACCTGCGCACCGGGCACCACCGCCGCGACCGCCACGATGAGATGGAGGATGTAGCTGATCCAGCCGACCGTCTTCAGGGACTGGGCGCGCTCGTTGTCGATGGGCTCGACGTCGATGATGTCATTCATGTGATGCCTCCCGGTGAGGTGGCGCCCTGCTCGCGGGCCACGGCCTTTCTCAGCGCCTTCTCTTCCAGACCACTGAGTCCCTCGCGCCGCACAAGTTCAGCCACCACGTCGGCGGGCGACAGGCCGTAGTGGGCCAGCGCGATCATGCTGTGGAACCAGAGGTCGGCCACCTCGCCCACCAGCTTGGCCGGGTCGCCGCCGTGGTCGCAGTCCTTGGCCGCCATGACCGCTTCGGTGGCCTCCTCGCCGATCTTCTTCAGGAAGGCGTCGGGGCCCTTGTGGAGCAGGCGGGCGACGTAGCTCTTGTCAGGGTCGCCACCCTGGGCGGGTTTGCGGCTCTCAATCACGGCCGCCAGGCGGGCCAGGTCATCGGTCATGGACATGGGAGCAGGTCACTTGTAAATGGATTCGGGGTCTTTGAGCACGGGCTCGGTGGCGTGCCAGGCGCCGTTGTCGTAGCGCTGGTAGAAGCAGCTGTGGCGCCCGGTGTGGCAGGCGATGCCGGGCTCATGGCCGAGCTGCGTCACCTTGAGCAGCACGACGTCGTTGTCGCAGTCGAGCCGGATGTCGTGCACGGTCTGCACATGGCCGGACTCCTCGCCCTTGAACCACAGCTTGCCGCGCGAGCGGCTGAAATAGACCGCACGGCCGAGTTCGGCCGTCTTCTGCAGCGCTTCGCGGTTCATCCACGCGAACATGAGCACGTCGCCGCTGGCGGCCTCCTGCGCGATCACGGGCACCAGGCCCTGCGCGTCCCACTTGATGTCATTGAGCCAATTCATGCGATGAATCTACCATGCGGCGCCATGGCCGCCTGACATGGGCCCGCATCGTGCGGCACGATAGGACTACCATGGGCTGTTCTGTCCACCCTGCCCGGGCGGATGGGACACCGTTCAACTGGAGCACCCATGAAAATCCGCACGCTGGCCCTGATCGTTCTCATCCTGTTGGTGGCGGGCTTCGTGGCCCTCAACATGGAGGCTGTGCTGGCCCCGACCACGCTCAACCTGGCGGTGACCGAGGTACAGGCTCCGGTAGGGCTGGTCCTGCTGGGCTTGCTCGCGCTGGTGCTGGTCGTTTTCCTGGCGGCCCTGATGTACCAACAGACGCTGCACCTGATGGAAGTGCGGCGAATCACCCGGGAAATGAGCGAGCAGCGGACCCTGGCCGACAAGGCTGAAGCCTCCCGCTTCACCGAACTCCAGCTGTTCCTGCAGGCTGAAATGGCCGCCACAGCCGCACGAGAACTGGACTTGTCAGAAAAATTGCACCAGAAAGTAGACCGCTTGCAGTTGGCCATGACCGAGCTGGTTGAACAGTCAGGCAACGGACTGGCTGCCAGCCTGGGCGAAATGGAAGACCGCCTGGAACGGCAACTGCAGGGGCGCGGGCCTGGGGGCTGACCGGCGCACCACGCGCCTGCCTGCCCCCTGTCCCGGCGTACCGGCGTACCGGCGTACCGGCGTACCGGCGTACCGGCGTCAGAGTCGAACCGGAATGCCGCGTTCGCGCATGCGCGCCTTGGCCTGGCCCACCGTGTACTCGCCGTAGTGAAAAATGCTGGCGGCCAGCACAGCGTCCGCCCGGCCCTGTTGCACGCCGTCGGCCAGGTGGTCGAGGTTGCCCACACCGCCAGAAGCGATCACCGGCACGTCCACCGCGTCGGCCACGGCCCGGGTGAGCGCCAGATCAAAACCGGACTTGGTGCCGTCACGGTCCATGCTGGTCAGCAGGATCTCGCCCGCGCCGTACTGTGCCATCTGCGTGGCCCAGGCCACCGCGTCCAGGCCCGTGTTTTTGCGCCCGCCGTGGCTGTAGACGTCCCAGCCGCCACCCCGCGCGGCCAGGTCATCGCCCTGGCGGCGCTTGGCGTCGATGGCCACCACGATGCACTGCGCGCCGTACTTGTCGGACGCGTCACGGATCACCTGCGGGTTGGCGATGGCGGCGGAATTGAAGCTGGTCTTGTCGGCCCCGGCGTTGAGCAGGCGGCGCACATCGTCCACCGTGCGCACACCGCCTCCCACCGTCAGCGGAATGAACACCTGCGAGGCCACTGCCTCAATAATGTGCAGGATCAGGTCGCGGCCGTCGCTGGTGGCGGTGATGTCGAGGAAGGTCAGCTCGTCTGCGCCCTGGTCGTTGTAGCGCGCGGCGATTTCCACCGGGTCTCCGGCATCGCGCAGTTCGACGAAGTTGACGCCCTTGACCACGCGGCCACCGGTCACGTCCAGGCAGGGAATGATGCGTTTGGCGAGCATCAGGCTTCAGCCGTTCAGTTCATCGGCCAATTGCTGGGCCGCTTCGAAGTCCAGATCGCCGCTGTAGATGGAGCGGCCGCAGATGACGCCTTCGACACCCTCGTCTTCCACCGCGCAGAGCGATCGGATGTCTTCGATGTTGGAGAGACCGCCGGAGGCTATCACCGGGATCGACAAGGCCTGTGCCAGCTTCACCGTGGCCTCGATGTTGATGCCGCTGAGCATGCCGTCGCGCCCGATGTCCGTGTAAATGATGGACTCGACGCCGTAGTCTTCGAACTTTTTGCCCAGGTCCACCACCTCATGGCCGGTGAGCTTGCTCCAGCCATCCGTGGCCACCTTGCCGTCCTTGGCGTCCAGGCCCACGATGATGTGCCCCCCGAAGGCGGTGCACGCGTCCTGCAGGAAGCCGGGGTTCTTCACTGCCGCCGTGCCGATGATCACGTAGCGCAGACCCGCGTCCAGGTAACGCTCGATGGTGTCGAGATCGCGAATGCCACCGCCCAGCTGCACATCCACTTCCGACCCGATGTCTTTGAGGATGGCGCGGATGGCCTGCTCGTTCTTCGGCTTGCCGGCAAAAGCACCGTTCAGGTCCACCAGGTGCACGCGTCGCGCGCCCTTGTCGACCCAGCTGCGCGCAATGATGGCCGGGTTTTCGCCGAACACGGTGGATTGGTCCATGTCGCCCTGCTTGAGGCGAACACACTGGCCGTCTTTCAGATCAATCGCGGGTATCAGCAGCATGGTGGTGGGTGGTGAAGAACGGGAGAACTCAGGGGTTCCAGTGGAGGAAGTTGCGGTACAGCGCCAACCCCTGGTCGGCGCTTTTTTCAGGGTGAAACTGGGTGGCGAAGATGTTGTCGCGGGCAATGGCCGCGGCGAAGCGGCCACCATAGTCGGCCTCACCAACGCAGTGAGCAGGCTCGGCAGGACGCGCGTAGTAGCTGTGCACGAAGTAAAAGTAGGCGCCGTCGGCGATGCCGGCCCACAACGGGTGCGCGGGGCCGCGACCCAGGTCGTGCTGCACGCTGTTCCAGCCCATCTGGGGCACCTTGAAACGGCTGCCGTCGGACTGCAGGCGGCCGTTGAGCTGGAAGCGCACCACCTCGCCAGGGATCAGGCCCAGGCCGTCGGTCGGGCCTTCTTCGCTGCGGTCCAGCAGCATCTGCATGCCCACGCAGACACCGAACAGGGGCTTGTGGGTGGCGGCGTGCAGCACGGCGTCAAGCAGACCAGAAGTGGCCAGCTCGCGCATGCAGTCGGCCATGTGGCCCTGCCCGGGCAACACCACGCGGTCGGCGTCCAGCACCTGCTGGGCGCTGGAGGTGACGAGCACATCCACATCGGCGGCCTGTGCCACATGCATCACGGCCTGCGACACCGAGCGCAGGTTGCCGCTGCCGTAGTCCACCACGGCGACTGTCTTGCGTTTCATACGGTCAGAGCGAGCCTTTGGTCGAAGGAATCATGTCGCCCATGCGGGGGTCGCGCTCCAGCGCCATGCGCAGCGCGCGGGCAAAGGCCTTGAACACGGTCTCGGCCTGGTGGTGGGCGTTCTCGCCGTGCAGGTTGTCGATGTGCAGGGTCACGCCGGCGTGGTTCACGAAGCCCTGGAAAAACTCGAACGCCAGCTGGGTGTCGAAGCCACCGACCATACCGCTCTTGAAGGGCACCCGCATGTGCAGGCCGGGGCGGCCCGAGAAATCAATCACCACGCGCGAGAGCGCTTCGTCCAGCGGCACGTAGGCATGGCCGTAACGGCGGATGCCTTTCTTGTCACCCACCGCCTTCGCGAAGGCTTGGCCAAGCGTGATGCCCACGTCTTCCACCGTGTGGTGGCCGTCGATGTGCAGGTCGCCCTTGGCCTGGATGTCGAGATCGATCAGCCCGTGGCGGGCGATCTGGTCGAGCATGTGGTCGAAGAAACCGATACCGGTGGACAGGCTGGCTGCACCCGAGCCGTCGAGGTTGACGCGCACAACGATCTGCGTTTCCGCGGTGTTGCGCTGCACCTCGGCGAGACGGTCGCTGGCGGAAGAAACGGGAGACATGGCGGTCATAGGGCGGCCCGAAGGGCGCTGATCAGTTGGATGTTCTCGGCGGGGGTTCCCACCGTGAGACGCAGGCAATGGCCCAGCAGTGGGTGCATTTTAGAAACATTCTTCACGAGAACGCCGCGCGCCTTCAGGCCGTCGAAGCAGCGCTGGGCGTCGGGCACGCGCACCAGCACCATGTTGGCCTCACTGGGGAAGGGCGTGACGCCGGGCATGCGCCCGAGCGCATCGATCAGGATGCTGCGCTGCTCGCCAATCTGTGCCGCCTGTTGCGCAAACACATCGGCATGCTCGAGCGCGAACAGGGCGCATTCGGCGTTGAGCACGCTCACGTTGTAGGGCGGGCGCAGCTTGTCCACCTCGTTGAGCAGCGCCTGTGCGCCGAGCATGTAGCCCAGGCGCACACCGGCCAGGCCGAACTTGGAGAGCGTGCGCATCAGCAGCACATGCGCGTTGGCGGCCGGATCGGCACGCATCTCATCGAGCCAGCTGCGGCTGGAAAAGGGCTGGTAGGCCTCGTCCATCACCACCAGGCCGCCGTAGGTGGCCGCCTCGGCGATGAGCCGGCGGATCACGGCCGCGTCCCACAGGTTGGCGGTGGGGTTGTTGGGGTAGGCCAGGTAGGTGATGGCCGGGCGGTGCTCGCGCATCGCGGCCAGCATGGCGGACTCGTCCAGCTCGAAATCGGCCGTGAGCGGTACGCCGTGGAAGGCCAGGCCCTGCAGCTGGGCGCTCATCGCGTACATGACGAAGCCGGGCAGCGGCGCCAGGATGCTGGCGCCGGGCACATCACAGGCCATGGCCAGCAGCGAAATCAGCTCGTCCGACCCATTGCCGAGCATCAGTGCGCAGCCGGCGGGCAGGTCCACGTAGCGGGCCAGCGCGCCTTTCAGCTCTTCGATACGTGACCCGGGGTAGCGGTTGATGGCCACGGCCCCCAGGCGCACCCCCAGTGCCGCCTGCAGCTCGGACGGCAGCGTATAAGGGTTCTCCATCGCGTCCAGCTTGACCATGCCGGCCGAATCCTGGATGGCATAGGCGTGCATGGACTGGATGTCCTGGCGGATGAAACGCAGGCCGGGGATGGCGCCGGTCACGGGCATTGCGGTGGTGTCGTTCATGGGGCGGTGCGCATCGGTGGTACGTCGTTCAGTCGCAGTTCGGCGGCGCGGGCGTGGGCCTGCAGGCCTTCGCCATAGGCCAGTTCGGCGGCAATGGTGCCCAGCGTCTGGGCGCCGGCGGCGCTGACCTCGATCAGGCTGCTGCGCTTCTGGAAGTCGTACACACCCAGCGGCGACGAAAAGCGCGCGGTGCCGCTGGTGGGCAGCACATGGTTGGGGCCGGCACAGTAGTCACCCAGGCTTTCACTGGTGTAGGCACCGAGGAAGATGGCGCCCGCGTGGCGCAGCAGCGGTTCCCAGCGGTGCGGGTCCTGGCTGCTCACCTCCAGGTGTTCGGGTGCGATGCGGTTGCTGATGGCACAGGCCTCTTCCATGTCGCGCGTGAGGATGAGCGCGCCCCGGTCGTTCAGGCTTCTGGCGATGATGGCCGCGCGCGGCATGGTGGGCAGCAGACGGTCGATGGCTCGCTGCACTTGCTCGACATAGGCTGCGTCCGGACACAGCAGGATGCTCTGAGCCAGTTCGTCGTGCTCGGCCTGGCTGAACAGGTCCATCGCCACCCAGTCGGCCGGCGTCGTGCCGTCGGCGAGCACGAGAATTTCACTCGGGCCGGCGATCATGTCGATGCCCACGGCACCGAAGACGCGCTTTTTGGCGCTGGCCACATAGGCATTGCCGGGGCCGGTGATCTTGTCCACTTTGGGCACGGTGGCCGTGCCATAGGCCAGCGCGGCCACGGCCTGTGCACCACCGATGGTGAAGGCCCGGCTGACGCCGGCCACATAGGCCGCCGCCAGCACCAGCGGATTTTTTTCGCCACGCGGGGTGGGCACCACCATGATGATCTCGGCCACGCCGGCCACATGGGCCGGGATGGCGTTCATCAGCACGCTGGACGGGTAGGCGGCCTTCCCTCCGGGCACGTAAATGCCCACACGGTCCAGCGGCGTGACCTTCTGGCCGAGCAAGGTCCCGTCTTCGTCGCGGTAGCTCCAACTCTCGCCGCCGGCTTTCTTTTGCGCTTCGTGGTAGCTGCGCACGCGACGCGCGGCGGCCTCCAGCGCATCGCGCTGGCTGGGGGGGAGCCCGTCGAAGGCTTTTTTCAGTTCGGCCTGGGTGAGTTCCAGCGCGTTCAGGCTCTCGACGCTCAGGCCGTCGAAGCGCGCGGTGTAGTCCAGCACCGCTGCATCGCCACGGGCCTGCACGTCGGCCAGGATGTCGGCCACGCGCTGCTCGATGGCACCGTCGGTCTCGCTGGACCAGTGCAGACGGGCCGCGAATGCGGCCTCAAAGTCGGGACTGGCGGTGGACAGGCGGGCAGGCGTGGCGGTCAGGCTCATGGCGTGGGGGCGGTGTTGGCGATGGCTTGGGAGAAGGCGTCGATGATGGGCCGGATGGCGGCCTGCTTGAGCTTGAGTGCGGCCTGGTTCACCACCAACCGCGAGCTGATGTCCATGATGCGCTCCACCTCGACCAGGTGGTTGGCCTTGAGCGTGTTGCCCGTGGACACCAGATCGACAATGGCGTCGGCCAGCCCGGTGAGCGGGGCCAGCTCCATGCTGCCGTAGAGCTTGATCAGGTCCACATGCACGCCCTTGCTGGCGAAGAATTCCCGGGCGATGGTGGTGTACTTGGTCGCCACCTTCAGGCGCGAACCCTGGCGCACGGCCGAGGCGTAGTCAAAATCGGCCCGCACGGCCACGCTCATGCGGCAGGCGGCAATTTTCAGGTCCAGCGGCTGGTACAAGCCCTGGCCACCGTGCTCGATCAGCGTGTCCTTGCCGGTCACACCGATGTCGGCGCCGCCGTATTCCACGTAGGTGGGCACGTCGGTGGCGCGCACCAGCACCACACGCACGCCGGGCTGGTTGGTCGCCAGAATGAGCTTGCGCGAGGTGTCCGGGTTTTCCAGCACCTCAATGCCGGCAGCGCTGAGCAACGGCAAGGTCTCGTCGAAGATGCGGCCTTTGGAAAGGGCGAGGGTAATCAAGACGTCACTCCAATGGCGGTGTACCCGCAAACCGGAAACGCCACGGGACTGGGGTTGCCAGGCCGCAGGTGTTGCCCCCTTGAGGGGGTCGCGCGAAGCGCGGCGGGGGTGTTCATTTCACTCTTTCGATGTCCGCGCCGATGCCGCGCAACTTCTCTTCCATCTGGTCGTAGCCCCGGTCGAGGTGGTAGATGCGGTCCACGATGGTCTCGCCGTCGGCCACCAGACCAGCGATCACCAGGCTGGCCGAAGCCCGCAGGTCGGTGGCCATGACGGTGGCACCGGACAGGCGCTCGCGGCCCTCGACCACCGCCACTTTGCCGTCGGTCTGGATTCGCGCGCCCAGGCGCACCATCTCGTTGACGTGCATGAAGCGGTTCTCGAAGATGGTCTCGGTCACCGTGCTCGTGCCCTGCGCGATGCAGTTGAGCGCCATGAACTGGGCCTGCATGTCGGTCGGGAAGCCCGGGTATTCGGTGGTGCGGAAGCTCTGGGCCTTGAGGCGACCCGACGCCCGCACACGGATGAACAGACCCTGCTCGTCGCTGCCGCTCTCGATCTGGGCGCCTGCTTCACGCAGTTTTTCGATGACGGCGTCCAGGTGATCAGCCCGGCCGTGGCGCAACAGCACCTCGCCACCGGTGGCCGCCACGGCACAAAGAAAAGTACCGGCCTCGATGCGGTCGGCCACCACCTGGTGGGTGCAGCCATGCAGCTGGTCCACGCCCTGGATGCGGATGCGGCTGGTGCCATGGCCTTCAATCTTCGCCCCCATGGCGATCAGCATCTCGGCCAGATCGGTGATTTCGGGCTCCTGCGCCGCGTTCTCCAGCACGGTCTCGCCCTGCGCCAGCGTGGCCGCCATCAGGAAGTTCTCGGTACCGGTCACGGTGACCATGTCGGTGGTGATGCGAGCGCCCTGGAGACGGGTACGGCCACCGCCCAGCCTGGCCACCATGTAGCCGTGCTCCACCGCGATCTCGGCGCCCATGGCCTGCATGCCCTTGATGTGCTGGTCCACCGGCCGCGATCCGATGGCACAACCACCCGGCAGCGACACGCGCGCATGCCCAAAACGGGCCAGCAAGGGGCCGAGCACCAGCACCGAGGCGCGCATGGTCTTGACCAGCTCGTAGGGTGCCTCGGCCGTGAGGGAGTCGGCCGCGTGCAGCGACACGCCACCGCGTTGCCCATGGGTTTCGGTTTTCACCCCCATGTTGTCGAGCAGGTGGCGCATGGTGGCCACGTCGCGCAGGCGTGGCACGTTCGTCAGCATCACCGGCTCGGCCGTGAGCAAGGCCGCGCACAACTCGGGCAGGGCCGCGTTCTTGGCGCCGGAAATGGTGACTTCACCCTGCAGCGTTCGGCCGCCGGTGATTCTCAGTTTGTCCATGAAAACGTCTTTTCAGTTGAGGGCCACGCAGGGGCTCATTTGCCGCCCCACTCGGAGGGCGTGTAGGTCTTCATTGACAGGGCGTGAACCTCGTCTTTCTGAATGCGGTCACCCAGCGTGTCATAGACCCGCTTGTGGCGCGCGAGGGTGCGCAGGCCCTCGAACTCGGACGAAACCACCAAGGCGGCCCAGTGGCGGCCATCGCCCGAGACCTCCAGGTGTTCGCAAGTCAGACCGGCGGCGATGATGGCTTGGAGTTGGTCAGCAGTCATAAGCAGTTCAAATGGATGAGTGGGGTACCGTCGACAGGCATCGGCCATCGGCGGGTGAGGCCAAGGCATCATCCCCGGATCTTGTAGCCAATACGCAACAGGTGCAACGCCAGGGCGCTCACGACCGCGAGCGCGCTGCCCACGATGGCGAAGCTGAGCCAGGGTGACACATCGCTGACCCCGAAAAAGCCGTAGCGGAAACCGTCGATCATGTAGAAGAACGGGTTGAGGTGGCTGACCTGCTGCCAGAACCCCGGCAGCGAATGGATGGAGTAGAACACGCCCGAGAGGAAGGTCATGGGCATGATGATGAAGTTCTGAAACGCGGCCATCTGGTCGAATTTTTCCGCCCACAGACCGGCAATCAGCCCCAGTGCGCCCAGCAGCGAGGCGCCCATGAAGCCGAACACCAGAATCCACAACGGCGCCACGAAGGGCGGCTGGGCGAACCACCAGGTGGCGATCATGACGCCAGCCCCCACTGCCAGGCCGCGCACCACCGAGGAACCCACATAGGCGACGAACCAGGCACGGTGCGACAAGGGCGTGAGCAGCAGAAACACCACGTTGCCCATGACCTTGCTCTGGATCAGCGACGACGAGCTGTTGGCAAACGCGTTCTGCAGCACGCTCATCATCACCAGCCCGGGCAGCAGGAAGGCGGTGTAGCTCACCGAGTCGTAGACCTGCACGCGGTCCTCCAGCACGTGGCCGAAGATCATCAGGTACAGGATGGCCGTGATGACCGGCGCCGCCACGGTCTGGAAGCCGACCTTCCAGAAACGCAGCACCTCTTTGTAAAACAGCGCTTGCCAGCCGGTCATGCGGCCACCCCCGACATGGCCACCGGCGCCTTGACCGGCCCAGACGACTTGCCTTCCATGAGGTCGATGAACACGTCCTCCAGATCGGGCTTGCGGATCTCGATGTCGTGCACCGCCAGCCCAGATTCGCGCACCCGTGCCAACAACCGTTCCACATCAAGCGCGTCGTGCGCGGGCAGCTGCACCACCCGTCCTGTCACGCGCGCCACGGCAGCGAGGTCGGCTGGCAGCACACCGTCGGTCTTGAAGCGCAGCACATTGGACGACGCACGGCGCAGCAGTTCGGAGGTGGACTCCAGCGCCACCACCTCACCCTGCTTGAGCATGGCCAGCCGTCCACAGAGGGCTTCGGCTTCTTCCAGGTAGTGGGTCGTCAGCAGCACCGTGCAGCCCAGGCGCTTGTTCAGGTCGGACACGAACTGCCAGAGCGTCTGGCGCAACTCCACGTCCACGCCGGCGGTGGGCTCGTCCAGCACGATCACCGGCGGCTTGTGCACCAGGGCTTGGGCGATCAGCACCCGGCGCTTCATGCCACCCGAGAGCTGTCGCATGTTGGCGCTGGCCTTGTCCGCCAGACCCAGCCCCTCGAGCAACTCATCGATCCAGGCCTGGTTGTGGCGGATGCCGAAATAGCCGGACTGGAAGCGCAACGCCTCCTGAACGCTGAAGAAAGGGTCGAAGACCAGTTCCTGGGGAACGACGCCCAGCTGGCGCCGCGCCGCCTGGTAGTCGGTCTGCACATCCTTGCCCAGCACGCGCACATGGCCACTGCTGGCGCGCGTCAGCCCCGCCAGCACGCTGATCAGCGTCGTTTTACCTGCCCCGTTGGGACCCAACAGCCCGAAAAACTCGCCGGCCTCGATGTCGAAGGACACGCCCTTGAGCGCGTGCAACTCACCCCGTGCCGACGGATAGGTCTTGGAAACATTCTGGAACGAGACGGCGGGCATGGACAAGAGCGGTGGGCGGTGAGATCGCCAGCCGCTGGCGGGGCGGATCGCGAAGAGGGAAAACCCGCTATTTTAAGCGGGCACCCTGCACCTGCTGCAGCCGGGACTGCGCATGACCCCGCTCATCAGTCCTCATCCGCCGCCACCTCGACGGCACCAACCGATCGGTGGATCAGTCGTGGAGCAGTTCGCCCACGCCATACAGCCCCACCAACGCCTTCAGGCGGTCAGGCCAGTTCTCCACGACGAGGCGTTTACCCTGCGACTGCAGTTCTCGTCGAAGGTCGAGCAAGACGGCGATGGCCGAGGAGTCGAACTGGGCCAAGGCGCCGGCATCGAGACGCACCGCCTCCTCCGGGCTTTGCGCCAGGGCGCGGATGAGTGTGTCCCGTGACTGCGCGGCGGTCGCCAGGGTCAGCTGCGATGGCAAGGCGGCCGTGGCCATCAGCTGGCCCGCGCGGTGTTGCTCTTGTTGCGCTGTGCCAGCGTGGCGATCAGGCCATCGATGCCTTTGGTGTTGATCTCCTGCGCAAACTGGGTCCGGTAGGTTTCCACCAACCAGACCCCCATCACGTTCAGGTCGTAAATCTTCCAGCCACCGTCGGCTTTTTCCAGGCGGTAATCCAGCTGGATGGGCTCCCCACGTCCACGCACTTCGGAGCGCACCACCACCTCGGTGTCTTCCGGGCGCGAACGCATGGGGCGAAAGCTCAGGTTCTGGTCCTTCACCTCGCCCAGGGCTCCGGCGTAGGTACGCACCAACAGCGTCTTGAACTCGTCCTGCAACTGCTTCTGTTGCTCAGGCGTCGCCTGGCGCCAGTGGCGACCCACGGCGGACGCCGTCATGCGCGTGAAGTTCACACTGGGCATGATCTTGCTGTCGACCAGGGTGATGATGCGGTTCACGTCCCCCGCCTGAATGGCGGGGTCAGCCTTGACGGCCGCCATCACCTCACCCGAAATGCGCTTCACCAGCGCGTCGGGCGCTTCCTCGGCAGCGTGCGCTGGCAGCGCCAGAAACAGGGCGGTAGAAACCATCAGACCGCCGACCCAGGTGCGTCGCTTCATCATTTGTTACCTTTCCGGGGTAAAACCCCTCACATCGGTGGGCACGCCACGGTGCATCTGCTCTTTGGAGAGCGCGTGGATCGCGGGGTTCCGACCCGGGCGCCTCAATTGCTGGATTCTGTGTCGTCCCGACCATCCTTGAGCCCGATACCGAGGTCGATCAGGGCCTCGATCTGGCTCTCGCGGCGCCGCAGGTACACGTCGCGCGTGAAGCTGTAAGGATCCAGCGCGGCGCCCTCGAGCATGGAAGAGGCACGCAGCAGATTGGCCCGGGTTTCCACCGCGCGCAAGGTGATCAGCGAATTGCGCAGCGACACATCGCCGATACCCTGGATCAAATCACCCCGCGATTCGATACTGAAACCGGCAGCATCGCGGAACGACGAGGGCCCGAAGATGGGCAACACCAGGTAGGGGCCTGACGGAACGCCCCAGCGCCCGAGGGTCTGTCCGAAGTCCAGCCGCGTGCGCTCCAGCCCCATTTCCGAGGCCACGTCCAGCAGACCGCCCAAGCCGAACACGGTGTTGATGTTCACCCGCATGAAGTTCTCGGTGGCTTCACGGGGGCGCAACTGCAAGGTGGCGTTGATGAAGGACCAGAAGTCCCGCACGTTCTCGAAAAAATTGTGCACCCCCGTGCGGACCAGGTCGGGGGTGACATCGCGGTACACCGTCGCCACCGGGCGCAGCACCATGTCATCCACCGCGGTGTTGAATTGCGACACGTTGCGGTTGAAAGGCTCCAGCGGATCCTGGGGGTTGGCGTTGGGCCCGCTGGCGCAGCCCGTCAGAACGGCGAACCCGCCCGCCATCAACGCCCACCGAAGGGCCCCTGCTCGCTTTGCCATGCCGATCTCCCTCGGTCGTATCACATGAACCGCTGAACTGCGGTTGACTTCGGCCCTGGATGATGCCCTGTGTGCCATCTCAGTCTGCGGTCGCAGCGCCTGCACCGCCTGATCCCTGCCCGGCGTCAGCGGCCCGGTTGAACAGGAACTGGCCAATGAGATTTTCCAGCACGACAGCCGACTGCGTCTGCGTGACCAGATCGCCGTCCGCGAGGTTGCGCTCATCGCCGCCCGGCTCAATGCCGATGTATTGCTCGCCCAGCAAGCCACTGGTGAGGATCTTCATGGAACTGTCCTTGGGGAAAGCGTAACGGGACTCCAGCGCGAGTTGCACATTGGCCTGGAAAGTTGTGTCATCAAATGTGATCGACTCGATGCGCCCCACGACCACACCGGCGCTGCGCACCGCTGCCTTGGGCTTGAGGCCGCCTGCGTTGTCGAAGCGCGCCGTGACGCGGTAGGTTTTCTCGAAGCTCAGACTCAGCAAGTTCGCCGACTGCAGCGCGAGAAACAGGATGGACACTGCGCCAATGAGCACGAACAGGCCCACCCAGACATCGATTTTGGAACGTTGCATATCAGCCTCCGCCGCGCTGCATGAACAGCCGGCAACGCCCCGTTCGGGACGTATTGAATGAAAACAGAACGGGATGCGCCATTACCGCCCCGTTCAGATGGTGAACATCATGGCGGTCAGGATGAAGTCCAGCCCCAGCACGGTCAGCGATGCCATCACGACCGTGCGGGTGGTGGCCCGTGACACGCCCTCGGGTGTGGGATGCGACTCGTAGCCCTGCAGCAAGGCAATGAAGGTGACGGCGATGCCGAACACCACGCTCTTGATCATGCCGTTGCCCACGTCGGCCCACACATCCACGCCGCCCTGGATCTGGCTCCAGAACGCACCCGAATCGACGCCGATCATGAGCACGCCCACGATCCAGCCGCCGATGATGCCCATGGCGCTGAACACAGCCGCCAGCAAGGGCATGGTGATCACGCCGGCCCAGAAGCGCGGCGCGAGCACACGGTCGATCGGGTCGACCGCCATCATCTCCATCACACTGATCTGCTCCCCCGCCTTCATCAGGCCGATTTCGGCGGTGAGCGAGGTACCGGCACGCCCGGCAAACAGCAAAGCCGTGACCACCGGGCCGAGTTCACGCACCAGCGACAGCGTCACCAGCAGGCCCAACGCCTCGGTGGAACCGTAGCGCTGCAAGGTGTAGTAGCCCTGCAGGCCAAAGACAAAGCCGACGAACAGGCCCGACACGGCGATGATCGCCAGGGAGTAGTTGCCGAGGAAGTGGATCTGGTCGCGGATCAGGCCGAAGCGCCGCCAGCTGGTCCAGCTGAGGAACAGCAAGCGAAAGAAAAGCCGCGCGCCCAGGCCCAGGTTGGCCAGCACCTCGCGTGCGGCCAGCCCCACCTGCGCGGGATGCCAGCGGTTCATGCGGCGCCTCCGTGTTGCGTCGGTCCAAAATCGTCGGCCACCGACGGTCCCGGGTAATGGAAGCGCACCGGCCCGTCGGGCAAGGCTTGCACATATTGCTGGATCAGCGGGTCCTGGCTGTCGCGCACGTCCTGCGGTGTGCCTTCGATCGCGACCTTGCCGTTGGCCAGCACCACCACGTGGTCGGCGATGGCGAAGGTCTGCTCCAGCTCGTGCGAGACGATGATGCTGGTCAGGCCCAGCGTGTCGTTGAGCTGGCGGATCAGCCGGGCGGCGGTGCCCAGCGAGATCGGGTCCAGGCCCGAAAAGGGTTCGTCGTACATGACCAGTTCGGGGTCGAGCGCGATGGCCCGGGCCAGCGCCACACGCCGGGCCATGCCGCCGGACAGTTCCGCCGGCATCAGGTCGCGCGCTCCGCGCAGGCCCACCGCGTGCAGCTTCATGAGCACGATGTCGCGCACCAAGGGCTCGGGCAGGCGGGTGTGTTCGCGCAGGGGAAAGGCCACGTTGTCGAACACGCTCATGTCGGTGAACAGCGCGCCGAACTGGAACAGCATGCCCATGCGCCGACGGGCGGCGTACATGGCTTCCTGCTGCATGGTGGTGACGTCTTGCCCGTCAAACAGCAACTCGCCCCGCTGTGCCCGCACCTGTCCGCCGATCAGACGCAACAGCGTGGTCTTGCCACCACCGGAGGCACCCATGAGGGCCGTGACCTTGCCGCGCGGGACCGACAGGGAAATGTCGTCGACGATGATGCGCTCGCCGTACCCGAAGGTGAGGTGGCGCAGTTCAACGAGAGAGGATTCGGTGGATGTGGGCATGAAAACAAAAGCCGGGAGCGTGATGCCCCCGGCTTTTGAATGATACGGGATTCGGGGTTAACCCGAATTCTGAGCCGGTGTTACCAGGCCCGGGCGTGAAAATTACCGCGGAAGATCGGAAAAACCCATCAGGAACTCGTCCACGGTGCGCGCCGCCTGACGCCCCTCGCGGATCGCCCAGACCACCAGGCTCTGGCCCCGGCGCATATCGCCCGCCGCAAACACCTTGGGTACATTGGTGGTGTAGCCGCCCGTGAAATCGGTCGTCGCTTTGGCGTTGCCGCGGGCGTCCTTCTCGACGCCAAAGGCGTCCAGCACGGTGGCCACCGGGTTCACGAAGCCCATGGCCAGGAGCACCAGGTCGGCCTGGTAGTGCTTTTCGGTGCCGGGAATCTCGACCAGCTTGCCGTCCTTGAACTCGGTGTGCACGGTCGTCAGGCCGGTGACCCTGCCTTTTTCACCGGTGAACGCCTTGGTGGAAATGGCGAACTCGCGCGTGCAGCCTTCTTCGTGGCTGGAGCTGGTACGCAGCTTCATGGGCCAGTAAGGCCACACCAGCGGCTTGTTTTCTTCTTCGGGTGGCTGGGGCATCACCTCAAACTGGGTGACGCTGGCCGCACCGTGGCGGTTGCTCGTGCCCACGCAGTCGCTGCCGGTATCGCCACCGCCAATCACGATGACGTGCTTGCCGTCGGCGCGCAGCTGGCCCTTGAGTTTGTCGCCGGCGTTGACCTTGTTCTGCTGCGGCAGGAACTCCATCGCGAAATGGATGCCGTCCAGGTCACGGCCGGGCACGGGCAGGTCGCGGCTCTGCTCGGAGCCGCCGGTCAGCAACACCGCGTCAAAGTCTTTCTGCAGCTGCTCGGGCGACACCGTTTCCTTGGCCCAGTTGGTAACCTTGCTGTCTTTCGGCAGCGTGCCCACCATCACGCCGGTACGGAACACCACGCCTTCGGCCTGCATCTGCGCCACGCGGCGGTCGATGTGCGACTTCTCCATCTTGAAGTCGGGAATGCCGTAGCGCAGCAGGCCACCGACGCGGTCGTTCTTCTCGAACACGGTCACGTCGTGGCCCACTCGGGCCAGCTGCTGGGCCGCGGCCATGCCGGCCGGGCCCGAACCGACCACGGCCACCTTCTTGCCCGTTTTGTGACGCGGCGGCTGCGGCTGCACCCAGCCTTCGGCCCAGGCGCGGTCGATGATGGCGTGCTCCAGCGACTTGATGCCCACCGCGTCGTCGTTCACGTTGAGCGTGCAGGCGGCCTCGCAGGGAGCGGGGCAGATGCGGCCGGTGAACTCTGGGAAGTTGTTGGTGCTGTGGAGCACCGTGATGGCGTTCTTCCAGTCGTTCTGGAACACCAGATCATTGAAGTCCGGAATGATGTTGTTGACCGGGCAGCCGCTGTTGCAGAACGGCGTGCCGCAGTCCATGCAGCGTGCGGCCTGCACGCGGGCCTGCTCGGCGGTCAGGCCGATCACGAATTCCTTGTAGTGCTTCAGGCGCTCCGGCACGGGCTTGTAGCCCTCTTCCAGACGCTCGTATTCCATGAAGCCGGTGATTTTTCCCATGATGCGTTTCCTTCGGTTCGGTTCGTGGTCGGCTTACTTGGCGAGTGCGGACTGCTTGGCCGTGTCCTGTGCCTTTGCCGTGACGGCAACGGCCGACTTGCGGGCGTTGATTTCACCCAGGGCGCGCTTGTACTCGTTCGGGAACACCTTGACGAACTTCGCCCGGGCCTCGGCCCAGTTGTCCAGCAGTTCGCGAGCGCGCTTGCTGCCCGTCCAGCGGTTGTGGTCTTCCAGCAGCTTCTTCAGCTGGGCTTCGTCGGTCTGGTCGCGGTGCCAGATGGCTTTGTCCACCGTCGCTTGCTGCTCGGTCGCGGACAGCACCTTCTCCAGGCTGACCATCGCCGTATTGCAGCGCTTGGCGAACTGGCCATCTTCGTCGTACACGTAGGCCACGCCACCGCTCATGCCGGCGGCGAAGTTGCGGCCGGTCTTGCCCAGGACAGCCACGGTACCGCCGGTCATGTACTCGCACCCGTGGTCGCCCGTGCCCTCAACGACGGCGGTGGCACCCGAGAGGCGCACCGCGAAGCGCTCGCCGGCCACACCGCTGAAGAAGGCTTCACCGGTGGTGGCACCGTACATCACGGTGTTGCCCACGATGATGTTCTTGGCCGCGTCACCGCGAAAATCGATGCTGGGGCGCACGATCACACGGCCGCCCGACAGGCCCTTGCCGGTGTAGTCGTTGGCGTCGCCAATCAGGTACAGCGTGATGCCGCGCGTGAGGAAGGCGCCGAAGGACTGACCGCCCGTGCCTTCGAGCTGGATGCGGATGGTGTCGTCGGGCAAACCTTCGGGGTGCACCTGCGTCACCGCACCGGAGAGCATGGCGCCCACGGAGCGGTTGACGTTGCGCGCCACCTCGATGAACTGCACGCGCTCGCCCTTGTCAATGGCCGGGCGCGACTTGGCGATCAGGATGTTGTCGAGCGACTTCTCCAGGCCGTGTTCCTGCACTTCGGTGTGCAGACGCGGCACGTCAGCGGGCACCTGCGGCACCGCCAGCAGGCGGCCGAAGTCCAGGCCACGGGCCTTCCAGTGCTCGATGCCCTGGCGGGTGTCGAGCAGGTCGGCGCGGCCGATCAGGTCGTCGAACTTGCGGATGCCCAGCTGGGCCATGATCTGGCGCACTTCTTCGGCGATGAAGAAGAAGTAGTTCACCACGTGCTCGGGCTTGCCGCTGAATTTCTTGCGCAACGCCGGGTCTTGCGTGGCCACACCCACCGGGCAGGTGTTCAGGTGGCACTTGCGCATCATGATGCAGCCCTCGACCACCAGCGGTGCGGTGGCGAAGCCGAATTCGTCGGCGCCCAGCAGGCCGCCGATGACCACGTCACGGCCGGTCTTCATCTGGCCGTCGGCCTGCACGCGCACGCGGCTGCGCAGGCGGTTGAGCACCAGCGTCTGCTGCGTTTCGGCCAGGCCGATTTCCCATGGGCTGCCGGCGTGCTTGATGGAAGACCAGGGCGAAGCGCCCGTGCCACCGTCGTGGCCGGCGATCACCAGGTGGTCGGCCTTGCACTTGGTCACGCCCGCGGCGATGGTGCCCACGCCGATTTCGGACACCAGCTTCACGCTGATGCTGGCGTGCGGCGCCACGTTCTTCAGGTCGTGGATCAGCTGGGCCAGGTCTTCGATGGAGTAGATGTCGTGGTGCGGCGGGGGCGAGATCAGGCCCACGCCCGGCACGCTGTGGCGCAGCTTGCCGATGTAGTCCGACACCTTGCCACCGGGCAGCTGGCCGCCCTCGCCGGGCTTGGCGCCCTGCGCCATCTTGATCTGGATCTGGTCGGCGCTGTTCAGGTATTCGGCGGTGACACCGAAGCGGCCCGAGGCCACCTGCTTGATCTTCGAGCGCATGGAGTCGCCCTCGCTCAGCACGTAGTCGACCTCGAAGGTGTCCTTGCCCAGCAGGTCGGACATGGTCTGGCCCTGCTTGATCGGGATGCCCTTGAGTTCGTTGCGGTAGCGCAGCGCGTCTTCGCCGCCCTCGCCCGTGTTGCTCTTGCCGCCAATGCGGTTCATGGCCACGGCCAGCGTGGCGTGTGCCTCGGTGGAGATGGAGCCGAGCGACATGGCGCCGGTGGCGAAGCGCTTGACGATCTCCGCAGCGGGCTCCACCTCGTCGATGGAGATGGCCTTGGCTGGATCTATCTTGAACTCGAACAGACCGCGCAGCGTCATGTGGCGCTTGCTCTGGTCGTTGATGATCTGCGCGTACTCCTTGTACGTGCTCCAGTTGTTGGCGCGGGTGCTGTGCTGCAGCTTGGCGATGGCGTCGGGCGTCCACATGTGCTCTTCGCCGCGGGCGCGCCAGGCGTACTCGCCGCCGGTCTCCAGCATGCTGGCCAGGATCGGACTGTCGCCGAAGGCCTCCTTGTGCATGCGGATGGCCTCTTCGGCGATCTCGAACACACCAATGCCCTGCACGCGGCTGGCGGTGCCGGTGAAGTACTTCTCGACCGTCTCGGTCGACAGGCCGATGGCCTCGAACAGCTGGGCGCCGCAGTAGGACATGTAGGTCGACACGCCCATCTTGGACATGATCTTGGACAGGCCCTTGCCGATCGCCTTCACGTAGTTGTAGATCGCCTTCTCGGCGCTCAGGTCGCCCGGCAGGTCCTTGCAGATGGCCGTGAGCGTTTCCATGGCCAGGTAGGGGTGCACGGCTTCAGCGCCGTAACCCGCCAGTACGGCGAAGTGGTGCACTTCGCGCGCGGTGCCGGTCTCGACCACCAGGCCGGCCATGGTGCGCATGCCTTCGCGCACCAGATGCTGGTGAATGGCGGAGAGCGCCAGCAGTGCGGGGATGGCCACCTGGGTGGCGCTGATGCCGCGGTCGCTGACGATCAGGATGTTCTTGCCGCTCTTGATCGCGTCCACCGCTTCGGCGCACAGCGAGGCCAGCTTGGCCTCCACGCCTTCACGACCCCAGTGAACGGGGTAGGTGATGTCCAGCGTGTGGCTGTGGAACTTGCCCTGCGTCATGCCGTCGATGTTGCGCAGCTTGGCCATGTCGGCCATGTCCAGCACGGGCTGGCTCACCTCCAGGCGCATCGGCGGGTTGACGTGGTTGATGTCCAGCAGGTTGGGCTTCGGCCCGATGAAGGACACCAGCGACATGACGATGGCTTCGCGGATCGGGTCGATCGGGGGGTTGGTCACCTGGGCGAACAGCTGCTTGAAATAGTTGTACAGCGGCTTGTTCTTGTCGGACAGCACGGCCAGCGGGCTGTCGTTGCCCATGGAGCCAATGCCCTCTTCGCCGTTGGCGGCCATGGGGCTGAGCAGGAATTTGATGTCTTCCTGCGTGTAGCCGAAGGCCTGCTGGCGGTCCAGCAACTCGGGCGCCACGCTTTCCACTCCAGCCGTCTGCGGCTCGGTCGCGGCGATGCTCTGCTCGGCCGGGGCGGCACCGGCCACCGGCTGGACCACGTCGTCCAGGCGGATGCGCAGGTTCTCGATCCACTGCTTGTAGGGCTTGGTGTTGGTGAGGTTGGCCTTGAGCTCCTCGTCGTCGATCATGCGGCCCTGTTCCAGGTCGATCAGGAACATCTTGCCGGGCTGCAGGCGCCACTTGCGCACGATCTTGTTCTCGGGCACGGGCAGCACGCCCGACTCGGAACCCATGATGACGAAGTCGTCGTCGGTGATGCAGTAGCGCGAGGGGCGCAGGCCGTTGCGGTCCAGCGTGGCGCCGATCTGGCGGCCGTCGGTGAACACGATGGAGGCCGGGCCGTCCCACGGCTCCATCATGGCGGCGTGGTACTCGTAGAAGGCCTTGCGACGCTCGTCCATGGTGGTGTGCTGCTCCCAGGGCTCGGGAATCATCATCATCACCGCCTGCGCCAGCGGGTAGCCGGCCATGGTCAGCAGTTCCAGGCAGTTGTCGAACGTGGCGGTGTCGGACTGGTTGGCGAAGCTGATCGGGTACAGCTTTTGCAGGTCGGCGCCCAGCACGGGCGAAGCCATCACGCCTTCGCGCGCCTTCATCCAGTTGTAGTTGCCCTTGACGGTGTTGATCTCACCGTTGTGCGCCACGTAGCGGTACGGATGGGCCAGCGGCCACTCGGGGAAGGTGTTGGTGGAGAAGCGCTGGTGCACCAGGCCCAGGGCCGAGACGCAGCGCGGGTCCTGCAGGTCGTAGTAATACGTGCCCACCTGATCGGCCAGCAACAGGCCCTTGTAGATCACGGTGCGGCTGCTCATGCTCACCACGTAATACTCTTTGCTGTGCTTGAGCTTGAGCGACTGGATGTGCGCGCTGGCGGTCTTGCGGATCACGTACAGCTTGCGCTCCAGCGCGTCCTGCACGATCACGTCGCTGCCGCGGCCGATGAAGACCTGGCGCAGGATGGGCTCCTTCTCGCGCACGGTGGGCGACATCGGCATGTCCTTGTTGACCGGCACGTCGCGCCAGCCCAGCAGCACCTGGCCCTCGGCCGCGATGGCGCGCTCCATCTCCTGCTCGCAGGCCAGGCGCGACGCGTGCTCCTTCGGCATGAAGATCATGCCCACGCCGTACTCACCGGGCGGGGGCAGGTTGACGCCCTGCTTGGCCATCTCGTCGCGGTACAGCGCGTCGGGCAACTGGATCAGGATGCCCGCGCCGTCGCCCATGAGCTTGTCGGCGCCCACAGCACCCCGGTGGTCCAGGTTTTCCAGAATCTTCAGGCCCTGCTGAACGATGGCATGGCTGCGCTCGCCCTTGATGTGCGCCACGAAACCGACGCCGCAGGCATCGTGTTCCTGGGTCGGGTCATACAGGCCGTGCTGCTGAAGATGCTGCTGTTCTGCTGCCGTGGTCATGGCGCTTCCTTCGTGGTTCGGGTGCATATAAAACAAAAATTCGCGGATGCGGAGCATAGGGCAATGCAACAAGAATGCCAAGCACTTTAATCGGGGTCAGATTCCAATTAATCGACGACTTGAACGGGCTTCAAATAAATGGGGACAGATTAAAAACAGGTGTTCTTCCGCTTGAAGGAACGTGACTATCAGGGCTGATTGGCGGGCCGGCCAGGGCGTCCAGGAAGGACGCGGCGTGGGGTTTTCTGTTGTAGTCCGCCGACAAAGGCCGCGTCGCCCAGCGCCCAGCCGTGGAGCGCCGATGAGGTCACGGCGTCTTGTACGCCTGCTGGTAGCCCTGCACGCACCATTTCGGCGTATGAGGCCTCGCGCGCGAAGGGCGTGTTGCCCATCTCCCAGTACAGAGCGTGGGGCGCCAGGCCCCGTCGGACCTCCAGCCCGGCATAGTGCCGGTAACTGGACCAGGCATACCGCTCAGGCCCGGCCACCGTCCCGGCGCGCACCGGGTTCAGGTCGAGGTACGCCATGCAGGCCAGCAGGTAGCGCTCGCTCTGGATCAAGGTGGAGCGGTAGCGCCCTTCCCACAGGGTGCCGGTGCGGTGGTGGCGATCGTTGAAATACCGTACATAACGCCGCCCCACCGCTTGCATCATCTGGGGCACACCCTCGGCGGTCTGCGGCGTGAGCAGGAGATGGAAGTGGTTGTCCATCAACACAAAGGCGTGCACCGCCACGTGGTGTTTGGCCGCGTTGTCGGTGATCAGGCCCAGCAGGGCCCGGCGGTCTTCGTCGTCCCGCACGATGGGTTGTCGGTTGTTGCCCCGCTGAATGACGTGGTGGCAAAAGCCGGGAACAGTGAGGCGGGGCAAGCGAGCCATGGCATGCAAACAACAAATTGGAATCTGACCCCGATAGTAAGCCCCATTTTGGGGCGCTTTGGTCAGATGAACCGGCTGTGTTCGCCGACGATGAGCTTGGCCAACTCGTCGAGTGCGGCCGTGTTGAGCTGGACCACCGGGTACAAGGTGTTCATTGTCTCGAGGCCACCGACCCCGACCAGGCGCACCTTGAAGCTGCCCGCATCGTGGTCCGGGGTGAACACCACACTGGCGCGAGCGGCGTACCCGTGCTCGAACACGATGCGCTGGAGCCGATGGGTGTCGGGATGTCGGAATTCCAGACGATCATGCGGCACCTGACCTGCCTGCAGCCGGCGCTCCACCCGCTCCAGATCAGGCGGAAAGTTGACGCTGACGCGGCCCTTTTCCTTCAGCGGTTGCCGCGGCGACAGGTACCAGCCGATGGCCAGATAGTCGAACACCTCTTTGTCGCGCAGGGTCTTCTTGCGGGCGTCGAAGCGGAAATCGTGCTGCTTCATGTCAGGCCACGGTGTCTTGCCGTCCAGGCTCAGGGCAGCGGACGCGGGTTCGATCACATTGAGTTGCCGCGGCAGTTCCATGAGGTACTGCCAGACGACTTTGCACGCCGCCTCGGTGCGCTCAAGCTGAGCGTCCGACTGTTGCTGGTGAGCACCCTGCTGGTTTTGCAAGGTCTGCGCCTGTTGCTTGAGCTGGTTCAAAAAGCTCATCCGGTTTTCCTCTGAGTAAATGTTTGGACCTATCGTCCGCCCGGTGAACGAGCGCCAGTACCGCAGAGTCTAGCGAGAACATTCGACCTACAACCGCCCTCCCCTGCTCACAAGGCACGAGGGCGGTCCCGCCACGCTGCTTGCAACCGAAGGGCCACCCACAAACCCAGCAACGAACAGGCTCCGGTCACCACCCAGGTGAGTTGCCAGCCGCCGGCCAGCAACGCTACCCAGGCCACCACAGGCGGTCCGACAAACTGCCCGAGCGACGAGAACTGCTGCATCCACCCAACCGTGGTGGACACCGTGTCCTGTCCGGGCGCGAGCACCACCGCCAGGCCAAACAGCGTGCCCGGTACGAGCCCCCCGACGCCTGAAAACACCAGCACCGCCGCGTATTGCAGCACCGGCTGCCCCTGGGCACCAAAAGCGACCAGCGCCCCCGCACCCATGGCGGCATAGGCCACCGCCAGCAAGACGCCGGGACGCGCGCCCCGGGCCAGCCACCAGCCAGCCCCAATGTTGCCGGCCATGTTGATACCCGCTGCCAGCGCCGTCAGCATACCCAACAGTGCGCCGGTGTAGCCGGCCTGGCTGTAAATGGTCGGCAGGAAGCCCACCACGGCCAGCCACTGCCCGGAGTAAAGAAAGAAGCCCGTCGCCAGCAACCAGGGACCGGGCGCCCGCAGCGTGCGCGCCAGACGCGGCCACATCGAGGGCGGCCCCCCTGCTCCCGCTGACGTCAAAGGCGATTCGGATGCGATGCCCCGCCGCAAGGCCTCCGCCGCCAACAGCGAGACCGCGGCCAGCCCGGCCCAGGCCCAGCGCCAGCCCACTTGCCCGATCAGCGGGGCGCCCAGCAGGAGCGCCAGCGCCGTGCCGACCGGCATGTAAGCGCCCCACCAGCCCAGCGCCCGCGCCAGGGTGGGCGCATGCGCCACGCGCTGGCGCAACAAGCCGGGCGCCGGCAGCACCGCCAGCAGAAAGCCCAAGCCTTCCACCAGGCGGGAGAACAGCAGCATGCCGACGCTGCCGGAGAGCGCCCCCAGGCCGCTGCCCACTGCGAGGGACACCAGGCCGGCGAGCATCACGCGGCGGGGGCCGACACGATCGGCCCTGAGACCCACCATCAGGCCCAGCGTCATGCCAGCCAGCTGGATGAGCGACAACAGAAAGCCCGCCTGCAACAGCGTCACCCCCAGTTCACGCCCCAGCACCGGGATGGCCACCGGCAGCTTCCCCACATGCAAAGCGCAACTGACGCCTACCAACACCACCAGCGCCGCCTGGCGAACCGCTTGTTCGGGGGGCGCCCCCACGGGCAGGGTCGATCTGGGCGCAGCCATCAGGGAAACAAGGGCGCGCCGCCGAGCCGCTGGTGTTCGCGGATGGCAAAGCGGTCGGTCATGCCGGCAATGTAATCGGCCACGGACCGTGCCGGGTGGCCGCCGCGGCTGTGCGCGTCTGGCAGCTCGTGGGGGCGGGTCAGGTAAAGCTGGAACAGGTCCGCCACCACCTGGCGCGCCCGGTCGGTGGTCTCCACCACCTGCGGGTGGCGGTAGAGGTTGTGCAGCAGGAAGGTCTTCAGGGTCTGCGAACGCTCGCGCATGGACGGCGAGAAGCACACCAGCGGGGGCGAGCACCGCACATCGTCGGGCGAGGCCACGCCCGAATCGGCGATGCGGCCCCGTGTGGTGTCGATCACGTCGTACACCTGATCGCTCAGCATGAGCCGGATCGTTTCAAACAGCAGGCGACGGCCGGCCAGCGCGGGGTGCGCCGCCAGCGCCAGCCGCCGGTAGTGGGCGAACAGCGGCACCTCGTCGAGCTGCTCCAGGCGCAGCAGGCCCGAGCGCACGCCGTCGTCGATGTCGTGCGCGTTGTAGGCAATCTCGTCGGCGAGATTGCACAGTTGCGCCTCCAGCGAAGGCGACTCGCCGCGCAGAAAACGCGCCCCCACGCCACCCGGCTCCTGCGCCTCCAGGCGCTCGGCATTGGCGCGCGAGCAATGTTTGAGAATGCCCTCGCGCGTTTCGAAGCAGAGATTCAAGCCATCAAACGCGGGGTAACGCTCTTCCAGCTGGTCCACCACCCGCAGGCTTTGCAGGTTGTGCTCGAATCCCCAGCTGTCCGCCTCAAGCCGTCCATCCCGGGGCGACACGCTTCGCATGCACGCATGCAGCGCGTCCTGCCCGGCATGCCCAAAAGGCGTGTGGCCCAGGTCATGGGCGAGCGCAATGGCCTCCACCAGGTCTTCGTTCAAGCGCAGCGAGCGCGCGATGCTGCGGCCGAGTTGTGCCACCTCCAGCGAATGCGTGAGCCGGGTGCGGAAGAGGTCGCCCTCGTGGTTCAGGAACACCTGCGTCTTGTAAACGAGGCGGCGAAACGCGGTCGAGTGGATCACCCGGTCTCGGTCGCGCTGAAACGCGGTGCGCGTGGGCGCCTCAGGTTCAGGGATGCGACGCCCGCGGGAGCGAGCGGGGGCGCAGGCGTAGGGAGCGAGTGGCCCCGCGTCGCGTGCCGTCGGTGGCCGAGTCGCCATCACGTCGCCGCGCAACTGGCTCGAATCACCTCGGCCACCAGCGCATCGGGTGCCGAGCGCACGGTGGCGCGGCCCGGGGCGTCGATGAGCACAAACTTGATCTCGCCTGCCTCGGCCTTTTTGTCGACCCGCATCAGCGCCAGGTAACGGCCGACGTTGTCTTGTGCGTCCAGCACCGGCGCCACGGTGGGCAGGCCCGCGCGTTCGATCAGCGCCTTGAGCCGATCCACAAACGACCGATCCACGAGGCCCAACGCCTCGGACAGCCGTGCCGCCATCACCATGCCGCAGCCCACGGCCTCGCCGTGCAGCCAATGCCCGTAGCCCATGCCCGCCTCAATGGCGTGGCCGAAGGTGTGGCCGAAGTTCAGTACCGCGCGCAGGCCCGCCTCACGCTCGTCCTGCCCGACCACCCAGGCCTTGATTTCGCAACTGCGCTTGACGGCGTGGGCCAGTGCTGCGGTGTCGCGTGCCATCAGCGCGCCGATGTGGTCCTCGATCCACGCCAGAAACGCCATGTCGGCGATCGGCCCGTATTTGATGACCTCGGCCAGGCCGGCGCTGAGTTCGCGTACCGGCAAGGTCTGCAGGGTATCGAGATCGCACACCACCCGCTGCGGCTGGTAAAACGCGCCGATCATGTTCTTGCCCAAGGGGTGGTTGATGGCCGTCTTGCCGCCCACCGACGAATCGACCTGGGCCAGCAAGGTGGTGGGCACCTGCACGAAGGGCACGCCGCGCATGTAGCTGGCAGCCGCAAAACCGGTCATGTCACCCACCACGCCGCCGCCCAGGGCGAACATCACGGTCTTGCGGTCACAACCGTGGCCCAGCAGCGCGTCAAAGATCAGGTTCAGCGATTCCCAGGTCTTGTAGACCTCGCCATCGGGCAGCGCCACCGTGTGCACGGCGGCATAGCGGGAACTCAGCACGTCCACGAGGCGCCGCAAGTAGAGTGGGGCCACCGTCTGGTTGGTGACGACCAGCGCACTCGCGGCGGACGGGATGCCTTCGTATGAAGAGGCCTGGTCCAACAGCCCGGTGCCGATGAAAATGCCGTAGCTGCGGTCGTCCAGGGCGATCTCGACCTGTTCGGTGTGGGCGGTAGTGGTCTGCGTGTTCATGCCCAGAAGTTTAGAGCCTACGGGCAAGAGGCCCGCCCAACGCGGCGGCACGGGTGACACGATCTGCGAAGCGCTATTCAGCCGGCCCCGCGCGCCCCGGTGGCGCCTTGGCAGGCAGTTCAATGCCCGCCAGTTCCAGCTGCATCACGATCATGTTGACCAAGGTGGCCACCGAAGGCCGGCCCGTCTCGATCACAAAATGCGCCACCTCGCGGTACAGCGGATCCCGCACGGCATACAAATCGCGCAAGCGCTGCAAAGGGTCGGCCACCTGAAGCAGCGGCCGGTTGCGGTCGTTGCGCAGACGCCTGAACACCTCTTCGGGCGAGGAGCGCAGATAAACGACCTGGCCACGGTCGTGGAGGTGCGCCCGGTTTTCCGCGCGCAGCACGGCGCCGCCGCCGGTCGAGAGGACGCAGGGCTCCCTTTGCGTCAACTCGTCCAGCACAGCCTGCTCGACATCCCGAAAGGAGTCCTCGCCCTCGCGTTCGAAGAACTCACGAATCGAACAGCCCAAGCGCTGTTCGATCACATGGTCGGAGTCATGAAAGGGCAGCGACAGCCGCCGGGCGAGTTGGCGCCCGACCGTGGATTTCCCGGAACCAGGTAGGCCAACGAGGGCGATAACGGCGCTCACTTGATCAGGGTACCGTGACCGACAAGAATGACTCTTTTCCGGCAACCGTGGCCTTCACCAAAACGCTTTCCCCACCCAGACAATCCTTAAGCGAGACGAAGTGTGAGGTGGGTTCCGTTGTGCTACCAATCGTACTCCCCCCCACCAGCGTGGCCTTGCAGTCCGTGCCGTTTAGCACTTCGGTAGAAACCGTAGCGATTGAGGGAAGCGGATTCCCGTTCAGATCCGCCAAACGAACCGATATCGCACCACGACTGCGCCCCAGCACCTCCGTTCTACGATCCACCGGAATGGACGTGTGGTACAGACCGGGCTGACCAATCTCATCTCCAGAGAAGATAACCAAAATGGATCTCCGAACCTTGGTCGCGCCATCCCAGCGCCCATTGCAGGTATTTGCCACAGACAGCCTGCCATTGGGACTTTCAGGACAAGCGGTCGTGCCAGACGCCCCGATAGGCAGAGGGTATGAATTTTCACCCTCCTCCGTGTTCATGACCAAATTGCGGTAGCTGCGCGTCAGGAGGCCATCCTCATCCTTGTCAAGGAAGGGCAAGCCCAAATCTTCAAACAACTCGCCAGCGTCATAGCGGTTGTTGTTATTCGCGTCGATAAACGACTCTTCACCGTCTGTGTACGCCAAGACCGTCACCCGGCCCGGGCGAGGATCGGCTCCAGCCACATTCGACCCCAAAGGGCGATAGTCCTGTCCCACCAAGCGGACACTGCAGCGACCGTTCGCGCCAATCTGGCAACTGCTGGCGCCCGATGTCACGAGTTGCCCACCCTCGGCCACGAAAACAACCGAAGTGCCTTGGGGAACCGGGTTGCCTTGTCGATCCGCTGCGAACACCGTGATTTCGGTTTCGTTTCCATTGAACCGGTTGGTGAAGTATCCCCCCGCCCAAATATTCAGTTGACTGGCCGAAATATCAAAAAACCTTTGGGTGGGAAGGCCGGTCTGAATCGTCAGGCGATTGGAATCGGCATATACCGCCGGCGAAGCCACCAAAGAAGCCCGAACCTGTACGGTTGTGGGCAAGGTGCCGGAGCAGACGGAAAAAGACACTTCGCCCTCTTGGCTGGACTGAGCGGTGGAAGGACTGCCACAGAAATTGACGCCCCCATCGGCATTGGTCAGGCTTGCAGAGACAGAAACCGATGGAACACCACCCCCCACAGAATCCACCACCTTGAACTTGACGATGGAGGTGGTCACACCCGTGGAACCCGTCTGGTAGATACGTTCAGGGCTTGCACTGACGAATTCCAGCGCCGTAATGGGGGGAGCCGTGACGGTGTAGGACACCGGCGGTATGGTCACGGTGTTGAATGCCGCTGACACCTGGCAAGTGCCGACGGCCGTGGTCTGCACCACGGCGACCGCTCGGCCAGATGCATCCACCAGTGCGGGCGACGGAGACACCGTCCCACAGTTGCTCACAAAGTTGACGGCGACCGAGTTGGAAGAAGCCCGAGCCCCGTTGACCAACACATCCACCGAAGCGACCACGGCCTGCCCGCGCTGAACGGTTCCGGGCGTTGCCAGCAGGTTCCTGAGCTCAACCACGCCGGGGGAGATGTTGAAGTTCAGATCGGATGACAGGGAAACGCCTCCGATGGTCGCTTGCGCCGTCGCACTGATGGCACCGTCCGCCAACACGTTGGCCGGCGTCACCTTGATTCGCGCGATACCAGTTAGGTTATCGGTCAGAACCGCCCCATTGGCAGGGACGCTCACAACCAGAGACGGATCGCTGACCGCGAAGGTAACGCGTTCAAATGGAATCGGGGAGCCCGCCGCATTCAATACCCGGGTTTGCAAAAACATATCGACCGACTGAGACAACTGTCGGGTGGTCACTTCAGAACCATCGGCATAGACGAGGCGCAAGGGAGCAATTGAAGCCACAGGCGCAGGCGTCGTGGATCCACCGCCTGTACCCCCCCTACTTGGCCTG
>JAGXRS010000297.1 GCA_018335615.1 Hydrogenophaga sp.
GGGGTTTCCACCACCACGAGGTCTTTCACACCCACCAGCCCCACCAGCCGCCCGCTGGCGTGCACCAGGTTGTCGCGGCTGCCCACCGACAGCACATCGCCCTGGGTGGCATTGCCGTGCTCGTCCTTGGGCAGCACGTCCCACACCGCATCCCAGGCGCCGAGGTCGCTCCAGCCGGCGTCCAGCGGCACGACCTGAATGGCAAACTCGCTGCCGGGGCAGCGCTCCATGACGGCGTAGTCGATCGAGTCGGCGGGGATGGCGGCGAACTCGGCCTTGCCCGGCCGCACGAACTGGGCATCGGCGCTGCGGGCGTCCCAAGCGACTCGGCTGGCGGCGGCGATGTCGGGGCGCCAGCGCTCCAGCGCGGCCAGCCACACGGAGGCCCGGAGCACGAACATGCCGGCGTTCCAGAGGTAGTCCCCTTCGGCCAGATAGCGCCGGGCGGTGGCGGCGTCGGGCTTTTCCACGAAGCGCTGCACGGGCACCGCCGCGTCGGGCCGGGCGCCGCGGGCGTGGATGTAGCCAAAGCCGGTTTCGGGCCGCGTAGGCGTGACGCCGAGGATGACGATCTGCCCGTCGGCCGCCTGGGCCACAGCTGTGCGCAACGCGGCGTGAAACGCGGCTTCGTCGCCCACCACATGGTCGGCCGGTGTGACCACCAGCACCGGGTCGCCGCCATCTTCCATGGCCGCCAGCGCGGCCAGTGCCAGCGCGGGCGCGGTGTTGCGCCCCATGGGCTCCAGCAGCACGCGCCCGGGCTGGGCCGCCACCTCGCGCATCTGCTCCAGCACCAGGAAGCGGTGCTCGTCATTGCCCACCACCAGCGCCGGCAGCAGGTCGAGCGCGTCGGGCCCCGAACCCAACCCGGCCAGGCGCTGGGCCGTCTGCTGGAACAGGCTGTGGTCGCCCTGCAGGCACAGGAACTGTTTGGGAAAGCCGGCGCGCGACAGCGGCCACAGGCGGGTGCCCGAGCCGCCGGCCAAGATCACGGGGCAGATGGTGGAGGGGGATTCGGTCATGGGGCGCTACCTGGTCAGGACGCGTCGGTGGGGTGCCGAACCGCGGCCCTTGCGAGGGCCTGCGGTCCAGCCGACACCGGACGGCGCGCCACACCCCGTTCACCAGGGAGCGCACCCGCGTCGGGATTGCATCAGCGACCCACTCTAGTCAGTCGGTCCAGCGCACGTGTATCCAGATATGACAGACAGCAAAAAGCCCCCGAACTCGCGTTGCGGGGGCTTGGTGGCGGTACCGGATTCCACCGCCGGGAGGGCGGGCCGAGGGGACAACCTCGGCCCATCTCCCAGGAGAACACGCTCAGCGGTTGTAGGCGGTTTCGCCGTGCGAGGTGATGTCCAGACCTTCGCGCTCGGCTTCTTCCGTGACGCGCAGGCCAACCATCATGTCCACGATCTTGTAGGCGATGAAGGCCACGACAGCCGACCACACCATGGTGATCACCACGCCTTCGGCCTGGATGAACAGCTGCGACGCAATGTTGAAGTCGTCACCGCCCGTGCCGCCCAGGCCAGGCGCTGCGAACACACCGACCAGCAGCGCACCCACGATACCGCCCACGCCGTGCACACCGAACACGTCCAGCGAGTCGTCAGCACCCAGCATCTTCTTCAGACCCGACACGCCCCACAGGCAGGCGAAACCGGAGATCAGGCCGATGATGATGGCGCCCATGGGGCCCACCGAGCCGCAGGCCGGGGTGATGGCGACCAGACCGGCCACAGCACCAGAGGCAGCGCCCAGCATGGAGGCCTTGCCCTTGTGCAGCGCTTCACCCACCGACCAGGCCAGCACCGCAGCAGCGGTGGCCACCAGGGTGTTGATGAAGGCCAGGGTGGCGCCACCGTTGGATTCCAGGTTGGAGCCGGCGTTGAAGCCGAACCAGCCCACCCACAGGAGCGAGGCACCCACCATGGTCAGCGTCAGGCTGTGAGGTGCCATCGACTCCTTGCCGTAGCCGATACGCTTGCCGAGCATGTAGGCACCCACCAGACCGGCCATGGCCGCGTTGATGTGCACCACGGTGCCGCCGGCGAAGTCCAGCGCGCCCTTGTCCAGCAGGTAGCCACCCGCGCCCCACACCATGTGGGCGATCGGCAGGTAGCTGAAGGTGAACCAGATGGCGGAGAACAGCAGCACCGCGCTGAACTTGATGCGCTCGGCGAACGAACCCACGATCAGCGCGCAGGTGATGCCGGCAAACGTGGCCTGGAAGGCGATGAAGATGAACTCGGGAATCTTCACGCCCTCGGTGAAGGTGTCGGCCAGCGAGTCGGCCGTGACGCCCAGCAGGAACACCTTGTCGAGGTTGCCGATGATCAGGCCCTCGCCGCCGAACGCCAGGCTGTAGCCGTACACGGCCCACAGCACGGTGATCAGCGAGAACACCACCATCACCTGCATCAGCACCGACAGCATGTTCTTGCTGCGCACCAGGCCGCCGTAGAACAGCGCCAGGCCGGGGATGACCATGAGCACCACCAGGATGGTGGAGACCATCATCCAGGCCACGTCGCCCTTGTCGACGATGGGCTTGGCTTCTTCGGTGGCGGCCGATTCGGGGACGGCGGCGGCCTGTGCGGCGTCGGCCTGGGCCGGGCGCGCATCGGGTGCTACTTCAACCGCGGGCGCTTCGGCAGCGGGGGCGGTCACAACGGGCGCGTCCGAGCCTGGCGTGGTCTGGGCGATGGCCGAGAGGCCACCAAACGCCAGGCCCGCGCCCAGCAAAAGGGATGCAATGAGCTTTTTCATGTGCAGGGTCTTTCTTGTTCTGGGAGCGGAGTTCAGAGGGCTTCTTTGCCGGTCTCGCCGGTTCGGATGCGCACGACCTGTTCGAGCGAGGTCACAAAAATCTTGCCGTCGCCGATCTTGCCGGTGCGGGCGGCGCCCTCGATGGCCTCGATGACGCGGTCCACCAGGTCGTCGGACACGGCGGCTTCGATCTTGACCTTGGGCAGGAAATCGACCACGTATTCCGCGCCGCGGTACAGCTCGGTGTGGCCCTTCTGGCGGCCGAAGCCCTTGACTTCGGTGACGGTGATGCCTTGCACGCCCATGCCGGAGAGCGCTTCGCGCACTTCGTCCAGCTTGAACGGCTTGATGATGGCGGAGACCATTTTCATGCTGAGATTCCTCTTCTAGATCAGGAAGGTGCCGAGACCGGTCGGGTGACACCACGGGGTTCGATGCGGTTGCCAGATCGTCGAAGCAGGGAACGTGCCAACCCTCTGGAATGGCGACGGGTAGCGCCGACTGCTGTGTCAAATTCACGGCTTGGGCTCATGGGAGGCGTCGAGCCGTGCCGGCTCCTGTGCCATGATCGCTCCCGCTTTGTCGGTCCTCGGGTATCACACCGAGACCAAACGCACCATTTGGGTGCAACCCGTCGGACCCACCGGGACGATCGCCGAACGGAGGCAATGCACCAAAACAGGGAGAACCACCAGATGAGTCTTGCATTGGTGCACAGCCGTGCGCTGTTGGGCCTGGAAGCACGGCCGGTACAGGTCGAGGTCCACTTGGCCAATGGGCTGCCCAGCTTCACGCTGGTGGGGCTGGCCGATACCGAGGTGAAGGAGGCGCGCGAACGCGTGCGCTCCGCCATTGCCAACGCGGGGCTGGAATTCCCATCCAACAAACGCATCACCGTCAACCTGGCCCCGGCCGACCTGCCCAAGGATTCGGGCCGCTTCGATCTGCCGATTGCACTGGGCATCCTGGCGGCCAGCGGGCAGATCGACGCCGCACATCTCGCGGGCTGGGAATTTGCGGGCGAGCTGTCTCTGGGCGGCGAACTGCGCCCGGTGCGCGGCGCGCTGGCCATGAGCCTGGCGCTGCACCGCGATGCCGGTGGGTCCGAGGCACCGGCGCGCCTGGTGCTGCCGCCGGGCAGTGCCGAAGAGGCCGCACTGGTGCCGCAGGCCCAGGTGCACCGAGCCCACCACCTGCTCGACGTGGTGGCGCGCTTCCTTCCCGAGCAAGCGGCGCACGCCGCACCCGAGCCCGACGACGGTGGCTGGGCACGGCTCATGCCCACCGGCCCGTGCCACACGCCCGGCTACGCCGATCTGGCCGACGTGAAAGGCCAGGCAGCTGCCAAGCGTGCCCTGGAAATCGCGGGGGCCGGGGGTCACAGCGTCCTGATGATGGGCCCACCCGGCTCCGGCAAGAGCATGCTGGCGCAGCGCTTTGCCGGTCTGCTGCCGCCGATGAGCACCGACGAAGCGCTCGAATCAGCCGCCGTGGCATCCCTGGCCGGGCGCTTCACTCTGGAACGCTGGGGCCAGCGGCCCACGGGCGCTCCGCACCACACCGCTAGCGCTGTGGCGCTGGTGGGCGGCGGTGTAAGACTTCACACACAACGCGACCGTCGCAAATTAAACGCGACTAAGCTTCATTGACTGCGACTAAGGATAGCCAATGAACCCGATTTCTGTATCTATTGATGAGTTCCCTGACGACGGCGCGCCTTGGCGAATTGATGGTCTCGGGAGATTGCACAACACAGGTAGTTCACGCAGTGAGCCGCTGATCGACGTACACATCTCGGAGCTGGTGCCTCACTACGAAGACCCCCTGAAGAATGGGTCTCTCGGCACGCGGACCAAGCGCGTCCCGATCAAGGTTGGTTTGATGGCCCTGCTAAAGCCTGGCTCCGTCTGGAAGAACAAGGAGCGCTGCCTTCCCAAGCTTTCCCCAAGGTCGATCAATGCACAGGTCGCTCCCGAGCAGGTGGAGCTGAGAACTTGGGGTTCAACAGTTGAGTTCGAAGGGCGCACCATCCCCTTGATCGCCAAAAGCCAGTTCTACGTCCCCACAGACAACTGGCGCGGTCTCGCTGAGTCCTGGGTCGTTTTCATCCGTCGCCCACTTCCAGATGTGCCGTACTTGATCATCCCGTCGAGCGTGATCTTTCAAAAATGCTTGGCGGAGTCTCCAGAAGGAATTCGAAGGTTGCTGCGAGGTGAACTGCACCGCATCATCGACAACCCTCGCCCACTCGATACGGGTGATGGCGTTGAATCCTTCTTTGTCGAACTTGCCAAGGAGATTCGATCAGCACACGCGTACGTATACGCGAACTTGGCAGCGGACCCATATGGTAGGCGCGAGTACGAGCGGATGAGAAGAACCCTAGTGGCCGCCAGCGTCAACGAGGACCGTGGGCGAGATAGAGGATCGCAATCGTTCCTGAACCTTGGACTTCCATTCAGCAACCCTGTGAACATGCGTTTGCATGGAAAGCTGATGCCGTATAAAAGTGACCCCCTCGAAAACAGGGTCGAGTTTTCATTCTTGGCGACGGAGATCGTCTCACTGGATGTCCGCCTAATTTTCAATCGGTTGATCGTTCACAGAAAGAACAGCGGAGACAAGGGTGAGAACGCAGGGGATCCCAGTCTGAAAGAAAGCTGGGCACATCCAGGTGCCAAGTCCATTGATCTGAATGACGATGCCGTTGTTCCGGCCGTCTCGGACAGCGACCCGCTCTCAGAACTGGAGAAGATCCTCGCTGAAGAAAGCGGTGGATTCAACGCCCTGAGTCTGGAAGTCATCAAAGACCCCAAGCTCACGCAGAAATTCCGTAGCTCCTCGACACCGGGCAAAGAGGGCGTCGAGTTCGATGGGACCACAACTACGGGAAAGGCAAAGTCAGGTGATCGAGGACCGGCTGAGTTGGACGTCGAAACGAATGAAGCCCCTCGAGTTCCTGTGACGCTGGACAGCTTCATCGAAACCCTGCAGATACTCCGAGACGCGGGTCTTCCTTTCGAGACCAGAGTCGTGACGCCTATGCATCGATACACCCAACGCGGAGATGTAGTGAACTTCTTCCCTAGACAAATCAAAGGCTCAAGAAGCTGGCATTTGACCTCGAATTTTCCCAACGCCCCTCCACGCGGCTATGTCGTTGCAATATTGCAAACTGGCGGCGCTTGGCATCACTTTGTTGAGATCGAACGCAAAGAAGAGAAGGGGCGGTCTCTTGCCCATATTTGTACCTACGACGGATCGCAAATTGCAGCACGACAGATGAGTCTTTTTATGCTCGATGTTGCCCATGAACGCGGTTGGAATGCAGCCGCGTTGCGTCCAAACTGGACCCTCTCGACGATCAACCACAGTCCGAAAAGGGGCCTCCACCATTTCGCATGTGCTATTGCCAAGGCCATTGGCGTAACTCTTCAGAAGCCCTGACCCATGTGCGAACTAAAACTGGCCAGATTTAATTCGTTCCGTAGAAGTTTTCATCGCATTCAGGTCTGCCGCATATCTCACTATAGAGCGATAGCTATCTTCATATAAAGTGAAAATCTTTTTGAGTGTGATTACATACTAAAGAGAAATATGACAAAGAACACTGCATCAGTGCCTGCAATCTACGACGGCCGCGAACAGGCCTGGATCAAGCACCAACTGCTGGAGATCTACCTAGAAAAACTACTGCTGATCATCGGCATGGCCGCCCGTTCACAGGGCAAAGTCGAGATATGCTACGTCGACTGTTTTGCCGGTCCCTGGGGGGATGACTCCGAACAAATGGAGGGTACTTCCATTGCCATCTCTATGCGCACAATGGCCCTGAGCAAGCAGAAGCTGGCCAAGCTCGGTGTCGACGCGACCATGCGCGCGTTGTACGTTGAACTGGACAAGCGCGCCTTCGGGCGGCTGTCGCACTACCTCCAAAAGGCAACTCCTGTAGGGGTCACGGCTCAGTGCATGGAAGGCGACTTCCTCGCTCTTCGACAGGACATCCTCACTTGGTGCGGAGACAAGGCGTTCGCGTTTTTCTTCATCGATCCCAAGGGCTGGAAGACGGTCGGCGTTCCCAACCTTCGCACTCTCCTAGCTCGTCCTCGGTCAGAATTTTTGATCAATTTCATGTACGACTTCATCAACCGCACCGCAGCGATGCGCGAGTGGCAGGAGGAAATCGGGGCGTTTCTGGACCATCCAATTGAAGTCATCCAGAGTTTGGAAGGAGCAGCGCCCCAAATGCGCGAAGCGGCGTTGCTCAGTACGTATCGAGAGGGCATCAAAAACGCACTACCTCCTCAGCGGGCAAAGTTCCGACCCAGAACGGCCTATGTGCGCGTCATGGACAGAGATAGGGAACGAGCCAAGTATCACCTTGTCTATCTGACCACCCACCCCGTGGGCATCATCGAGTTCATGCTGATATCACAGGACGTCGAACTCATTCAAAAGCGCGTTCGCGCCGCGAAGAAGGCCGAACTCCGGCAACAGCAAAGCGGAATGGACGACATGTTCACCGGGGCCTACGACGACTTGGCTGACGATGATGAACAAGCCAGTTCAGACGTGGTGGACCGGTTCTGGCTAGAGTACCTATCTACAAGTCCCAAGGTCGTGGACGCAGAGGCCTACGCCGACATCCTTGAACAACAGGGATGGACGCCCAACGACCTGCAGGCATCCTTGGCTCGTTTGATCAAAGCGGGCAAGGTCAGTAACGTCAATGCGACCAAACTTAGGCCAAAGCGTCCACTGCACTACGAGAAAAAGGAACAGCTCGTCCTGACACGCTGAGCTTTAGGAAAAGAAGATCAGCGGACTCTGCTTGGCCTGAAGCCGATCACCCGGCTTGACAGAACTCCCTCTGGTACGGGTCTTCCCGTCCTGGGACGTCACCAGCACCTCACCGCACCGGATTGCTTGATCTAGTGATTCCTTGATCATGCCTGCCGTCGCCGGCGTCAGACTGCCGATCGACTGGGTTAGCTGCCGAAACTCGATGGGCTCATGACAATCAAATATCAGGGGCACAAGCTTTTCACCCAAGCCCTTCTTGCACTTCTCCGATGCTATGGCATCGAAATGATGAGCTTCCCCCAACTCCATGTCGTTCTGCAGAGTCGCGCCCCGGTCGCTACCGGCACGATAACCCAAAGTGAAAAGGTCAGGTTCTAGGTAGTGCGAGAAATGGTTAGCCATTTCCCAGTGCAGCTCCATCATGACGTCGCGAGCTTTGTAGTTCTTGGAAAGATGAACCAACCAATAAGTCCATGACGTGTTGCCCATGGGCGTGATGTAGAAAATCGTGGAGTGGGTGGCGCCACTGCTTTCAATCAAGCCTTTTGCGAGATTGCGTTGTATAGCGGAACGCCAGACTGCTGGTGGCGCACTTCGCAAAGACTCGAGAGATGCCCAGTCAATGTGGGAGTCAAGTCCGAGCTTCTCCATCGTCTTGCGGCTCTTTGAGTTGTCTGCCAAGAATGAAATTAGCGAATCCACGCCGAACGTCAGAATCACCTCAGGTTTGTCCACCTCGGTGAAGATCTTTTGAATCAGCGGGACCGGCACTTGGTCATAGGCGTACTGGTCCAACAGAAAGATGGCTCGCTCACCACCCTGGCGGCGAATGATGTCTTGGTTGATGTTGTGGACGTGCGCATCGAAAGCACCTTGAACCGAAATGATGTCCCGTCCCAAGCGCACACTGCCGTATTTCGCAGCTAGCAGCGCGTTGAGGTAGGCACAGGTGGAGCGGTGCTGCTCGACGAAGTAGTACTTTGCGTCGACTTTGCGAGGTTTGTCCCGGCCGATATTGAGCAACGCTTCTTGTTCGGTGACGGTGTCTACGACGATCTGCGGGGACCCAGGGCTATACCCACCGCCGTCAGGCGCGGTGTACTCACCGCCGCCAGCAAATCCGTCCACGATAGACAACACCAGTTTCTCGATGTTGTAGTTGCTCATCAACACCTTGATGTAGCGTCCAAGGTACTCGCGGACAATTTGGTGTTTGACCAAACTGTGGTGGTCGATGGACGGTGGTGCAGCACCGATCTTCCATTTGTATTTATCGCCGCGCTTTGTCATGTAATATAAAGATTCCCTTGGGACTTCTATGCTAATACAGATGACACGCCGCTCCCAATGAGCAGAGTCAAGCCAGCGCCATCATCTGCGCAGGCATCTGATCCCAAACACGACCGTTCAGCAGGCGTCCGTTGGCAGACTTGGCGCGCCGCTTGCCGTCGGCACCCCAGCCACCCCACTGCTTGAAGAAGAAGGCGACACCCTGTTCTTCGCACTGCTCGCGTACCGAGTCTGCCCATTCAGGCTTCATGGGCCTGGCCTTCGGACCGGATTCGCCGCCGACGATTACCCAGTGGATGTCGGTCAAGTCCAACTCACCCACATCCTCCAATAGCGGCTCCACGGAGAGGAAACGAATGTGCGCCGGTACCTTGCGCAAGTGGTCGATGCGCGGCACGCCTTGCTTCTTGTTTTCAACTGAAACGCCCAGCCAAGCGTTCTTTGGCACCTCCTTGTTTTTGAAAAAGCGCGCCATGCGGGCCGCGCGCTTGGTCAGGATCTGGTAGGTGTGGCGCGGCGTTTTTTGGATGACGTCAAAGACCTGTTCGATGTACTCGTCGGTGATCCGGTCATGGAACAGGTCGGACATCGAGTTGACAAAGTATGTGGTCGGCTTTTTGCGCAGAATTGGGTCGTTGAGCCGCTGCGGCATCATGGTGAGTTGGAAGCCGTTTTCATAACCAGCAGTGCCCATGGCCTGTAGTCGATGCGCCATGGTCTCGGCGTAGCAATTCTTGCAGCCAGCGGATATCTTTGTGCAGCCTACTGCGGGATTCCAAGTCTGCTCGGTCCATTCAATCTTGCTGGTCGTAGTCATAAGGCCTTCTTTCTTTGTGCGTTGATGGGCCAGTGGCTGCGCGCCAGGCCTCGGAATATTCCGTAAATCTCCAGATCCGACTGCGGCCGAATTGGCTTGTGGTCTGGGTTGTGCGGCATCAACACTGGCCGCTTGTCCTCGTACCGCAGTTCCTTGAGCGTGTAGGCACCATCGACAATCGCCACCACGATCTGCCCGTCTTGGGCTTGCGTTGTGCGCTCAACGATGGCCAAGTCGCCATCAAGAATGCCTGCATCCCTCATCGAATCTCCCTTGATCTTCATCAGTACCGTCTTCGATGGGCGTTTGATCAGAAAGCTGTCCAGCGTCATCGTATCTGACCACGATTGAGGCTCGACAACATCCGGCAAACCGGCGCGCACGCTGGTGTCCATCACCGGCAATGCAAAAAAGCGATCCGTAGGCAATACCTTCCCACCAGGACCCTTGCGCAAAAATCCGGCGGTACACAGGCGTTCACGCAGCTTCAAAGCCGCATTGGGAGAGCTGAACCCCAATACTTCAGCAATACGGGCCAGTGAACTGGGCAATGCACCTTCAACGGCATACAGGTCGCGCAACCTCAAAAAATGTTGATGGTCGGTATTGTTTCTGCCCATGGTTGCATTTTGGTGGACAAACGTACACCGTGCAAGGTTTCTGCACTTGCCCATCGGCAGCCGAAGGATTTTGCAGTGGCTAGCCGACGTCATAGAGCATCTATGCGGTTCGCACGCTCGATGACCGGCCCTACCGACTTGATCAACTTGGCCAAGATTTCGGCGGTGCTCTCCCGCCCGTCCCAAACCTTGTCCAGCTCCTTTTCAATCCTGGCGTTACCAGCAGCAGCACGGCGGTCAGGCCTACAAGTACAGCGCCTTCTGCGAGAAGTACAAGGCCTGGGCGCGGCGCCTGCAGCGCTCCATGCGCCAGTCCCACACTGGCGGTGACAAGCTCTTCGTGGACTACGCCGGCCAGACGGTGCCCATCATCGATGCCAGCACCGGCGAGATACGCCAGGCCCAGGTCTTCGTGGCCGTGTTGGGCGCATCGAACTACACCTACGCCTGCGCCACCGCCAGCCAGAAGGCGGCCGACTGGGTGGCCAGCATCATCGCCTCGCTGGAGTTCATCGGCGGCGCGCCCGGCCAAGCCACGCGACAAACCCAAGGTGGAGGTCGCCGTTCAAGTGGTCGAGCGCTGGATTCTGGCCCGCCTGCGCCACCAGACCTTCTTCAGCCTGGGCGCGCTGAACCGCTCCATCGCCGCCTTGCTGGTGGACTTGAAGCAGGGCTGTGTTGAACAAAACCAGAGCCGTGGTAAAGCGACTGACTGCGAAGCAACTGCGCGCCCGTCTCAAGGCAATTCGAGAGGTCCGGGGCGTTGCCGCTGCGGTACGCCAGTGGGCAGCTCGACACCCAGCGCTCAAACACGCCGGTGGGGGCCAGAAACTCCGCGAAAAACAACAACTACCGCCGCGTCTTCGTCCCAGCGCACGTGCACGCGCCCGCCCAGCGTGTCCACCACCTGAGCCGGCGCTTCATCACTCGCCCCTGCCTCAGCCCTTTTACGCGCTGCCAGCGCCTTGCGTCTTGCTTCACCCATCGGGTGAGCGTGCCAAACCTCTCCAAGCCCGCACCACTGCTCGCAAATCAGGTCGTCGAAATCGGTAACTGCCGGATTTAATGTGGTGAGGCTGGTGTGCCAAGAACTTTGTAACGGTCACAGCCAGACTGAACCCTCACCCGAATCTTTAACGATCGCGCACGATCCAGTTTTGTGTAACAATTGTTTTGCCTTGACGCGGCACTCTCATCCGCCTTGGATGGCAGCCCCACGCGCTGCAGCGTCTCAGTCTTCGAAAAAACCATGGACCTCTGCGCCATGGATCGGTAGCGGATGTCGATCTGGCCAAAGGATCACCATGCGTTCTCAAATTCAGCCCGCAACGGGCATTCCCATCCCCTCTCCACGTCGCCTCAAAAATGAGGCTTCGAAAATTCGTCGTGGTACTCCCGCGATCAAGCAACACGAAGCACTGGATCTCGCAGCAGACGCACGCGGGTGGGCTGACTACGGGGCCGTCGTGCAAGCCTGGAAGAACAGCGATCGCGGGCGCAAATCGTATGTCGTCCGGTTAACTGCTCGATGGGTTGATCGCGACGGGTCGCGCGGGACGCTGAATGCCGAAGTGCAGCTGTCAGGCCCTTGGGATACGCACCTGCCGCTGCAGGTTCGTCGTCGAACGTACACCTTGGGTCAGTTTCGCATTGCACGAGGTAATCGAGCCCGTTTGATGGCAAGCACGGCTTTCACGTCGGCCTTGTCATGTATGCACAACCTGAGTAAGGCAGCTAGGCAATTGGTCTTTGTCGATGAGTTGCGGGTGCATCCGGCTTCGTTGTCAAAGACCGTCGCAGCCTTCGACGGCGATCCCCACAAAATGCTCTCAGAAAGGTATCCGAACCAGGATCACGAGACACTCTGGTGTGACCCGGCCAGCGGGTTCCATTTCATTTTGAACGAACCGTATGACGTTGATGCCACCAAGCAGGCTCGCGTTCTCGCATCCAGGAGCATGGAGACTCACACGACCCGAGAGTGGACCACTCACAATCCCATGGGCACGCTGGCGCAGTTGATTGCCCCGCAAAAAGACGTGGGATCGCTCACGACGCTGATCGCTCGCAGCCAGAATCTGCCCCAGCGCTTTGCGCAGATTCGGTTCACCGACCAAGACGGTGCTCCTGTGGACCTGTTCGCTTAGGTTGTCCCCACGTCGCCCAGTGAGCCAGATCCATGTGTGAAATAGAAGTGTTGAAAGTCTGGCCATCACCTGCGACGCCTTGCCCTTGGGTTTGGCGGCTATCAAATTCTGGAGCCGCTCCAAGTTCAAAGGGTCCAATGCGCTGAAGCGGTCCATCAATCCCACACGTGTTCCGATCGATCAGAAGGAGAGCATTTGCTGGCTGGACAACCTCTGGTCCAGCACGTCCTGGGCGAGAAGGGAGCAGGCGTTCGTGCATATTGGGGATCGTGAAAGCGACATCTACGAACTGTTCTGCAGGGCTTTGGGGCGGGAGACCACTTTGTCTTTCGTGCATGTGCGTACCGACTCGCGGGCGACGGCACGTGCACGGTTGTCCAGTACATGGCGCAAGTCCGGTGCAAAGGATTTCACAGGCTGGAGCTGCGTGATGCGAAGAGCAGCTGCCGCCAAGCTGTTGTCGAGTTGAGGTTCTTCCGTGCGCCGAGCCTTCCACCTAGGGCCAAGCAAAGTCGCTATCTGTCCTGAGCTGGTCGCAGTGGCGACGCCGCCATCAGGTGCACGCCATGCTGCCATTACCGCGCACGGGGCGCTGAATGCACAGTTAAGTGCGACTGTAGCACTAAGAGATTAGGTGTGATCATTCATATGAATTTTTCGCTCTTCCTGAGATTTCTAGCTAAAAATCAAAGACTTGCAGAAAAACCTGCGTGAAGCAACTTACCTAATGGCTTAGTAGACCTAATGATCGAGTGTGCGAATGTGACTCAACCCGAGCGGTCAGGCAAGCCCGGCGCGCGAATGACACGTGGCAACTGGAGCAGCAATGGCAACTCGCTGTCGTGCGCCGCTTTGGACACCGTCGGGCGAACCTGCCCGTAATACTTTCGCTCGGCAGCCTCGTCGTGATAGTCCGAGCCCTCGTCGAGTTGAAGTATGCGCACTTGGCAGATCCGGGCGCCCACAGTGAGCTCTACTGGGACATTGCCGTGATTGAGCAACTCCAGCGGCACGCATCCACGGAAGCCCGGCTGCATAATTCCACCCACTGCCAAGCCGAGACGCGAGTAACTGCTTCGTGGCGCGATCTCCGCGTAAGCGTCCTCAGGCATGGCGAAATACTCGATCGACGTGCCCAGCACCAGCTGGTTTGGATAAAGCACGAAGCGGTCACCGACTTCGCGCCGTGTTTCCTGAAAGTGGGCCTTGGGGCCAGGCAACATGCTGGACTCGTCGCCGACGACGCGAATCGTGGGCTGTCGGTTGAGCACCGACACGAGGAAATCGTAGCCCAGACGAATATCAATCGATACCTGACCGATCTGCGTAGGGCTCAGCAGGGGGGAGATGTAGAGCTTGGGCGGCGCGCCTTCGCTCCCTTGGGTCGCTTCAAGCAGTTGCCTTCGTGTCCAGAGACTCATCCCAGGCTTTCTCGATCATGAAGCTGCGTATGCTCTTCTCGATCAGGTCGTTGATGACGCGCGGCTGGCGCGACCGGGGCACACGGGCGATATTGCTACCCGTGAAATCTGATGGCGACGTCATCAGTCGCTTGAGAAACGCGTCAGCTGCCGGCAGTAAGCCATGCAGGTGCTTGATGCTATCTACGGTTGCTGGACGGACGTCGGCGAAGCAGTCATAGACTGCTGGCAGCAGGAACTGCTTTTGAAGTTGAATATTTAGGCCCGCCTCCGACACACCTTGCTTCAACAGGTCGACCACCGGGTTCGACCGTCCCTCAAGAAAATCGCGCGTAACGATGGCGCGACTGGATGCGGACGGATGCGACGGCTGAGGCACCAGATCGTGATCCCACTGGATGATGTAGTCGCTGACGCACTCACCGACGTAGCATGCGGCAACGAGATCGCAGAAGTGTTCCGTGGCCCACGCCTTGGCCACGGTCATGCGTGAAGCCATTTCGAACTCCTTCAAGCCGGGCATCGCTTGAAGCAACTGATCGCCATTCGTGATTAACATTCTGGTGATCAACCGCTCGTGTTCTTCAACGTAGTGGCCTACTTCGTGGTACATCGGCGAGCACAGTAGCGGCATATGCTGGAAAATTTCAGGCACGCCCATTTGCACAAGATGGCCGCTCAGCGTCAAGCCAGGCAGGTTGAGCTCCGACAGAAGCGCGTCCGGCGCGATGCCAGCGCGCTCGCAGTAGAAGTCAGGAGACTGATTCACCGACGTGGTCACGATGCTCTCACCCAGACCCCAGTCCAAGAGCACCTCCCGTAGAAGGTAGGTGACCTCATACGGCACTCGGTTGGACGTCGTGCCGGTCAGGAACTGGGTGGCGCGCCAGATCGATTCGACCACCTCGGTAATCAACGGAACATCCGGATCTGGCTCTGCGATCTTGTTTTGCAATGAGCTCACGCTCTTGCAGAGCTGCGACACATACTCACCGAGTTCGGTCGCGAAGAAATCGCTGTGAGATAACTTCTTGAGCTGCTCCCCCAGTAACTGAAGCACGGTCTCCAAAAGGATCGTGCTGGAATTCTCGGAGTAATTTTTGTGCAAGCTCGGCAGGAAAGTCATTCTCGGTTTGGAGGCCCAGAATCTCGTTAATAAGCGCGTCTTTGCCGCGAATCTCGTAAGCCAAGTCTACAGCTTCGGGCCACCCTCTTGGCACTCGCTGATTCGGATTGCTAACAAAGTGAGCGGCGTGTTGTGCAGCTTGAAAGACATACGACCGAAGCTCGGGGCTCAACGTGCGCGAAGCATCTTCATGCGCGAGAGCACCTAGAAACAGCCGAAGATAAGCGGCTGGCTGCGAGCGTCGGGACGTTGTCGCGAAAAGGCTCACGAGCAGATCTCCGAAAAAATGATGAGCCACGCAGGGCTCTTTGGATGTCATGATAGGCGGGATGGCGTCGCCGGGCAACCTTTATCTTGACGGATAGGGATACCCCTTGGCTTTCGGCAGGCTACCTTTCGGCTTAAGTTGGCGTCATCCGCTCGATCGACCTCCCCGCGCCTGCACACGGCCAACCTGCTGCCGAATATCACCGGTTAGCACGTCGCGCGCAGACAAACCGATCTTCATGTCTTGGTAGACCGGTTGCGCTCCATCGGGATCGGAGATCGTCAGGATCATCGCAAATGGCACACCTCCTTCGGGAAATAGTTCTTCGGTGCGCAAAAGATATTTGAGCGCGATGCGCCAGTCGGAGGATGCACCGGCGCCCCTGGCCGAGAAATACTGCGACTGCTTGACGACGCCCCACTTCAAGCCGTCCTCCATCAGCTCTTTTTCCATCGCTCCGCTGGAGGTCGCGCCGCCGTCGGAAAACGTGTCCGTGCACTGCTTTTCGAACTTGCCAGTCTTGGCGTTACGGCGCTGCAGCGAGGCCTCGAAGTTGACGCGCACCAGTTCGCTCTCGAATGCGTCCGAAATCGGCGGCGTGTAGACGAGAGAGAGCATCGCATGGCCGCGGCACTTACCGTTGGTTACTAGGCTGCGCGGCCAGTCGAAACCAAAGAAAAGATCCTTCTTGGGCATCATACGATCGTGAAAGAGCAGCGTGGCCGCATGCGGCGAGCCCTCTATCACCTGCTGTGCATTGATCGGCACGCCAAAGCCGACAAGGTTGCGTACGACCTCGCTGCGATCGAATCCATCAAGGCAGCCAGGCACTTTTGCGCCGTGGATCAATAACGCGATGAGTGCTTCGCGCGGCAATGCGCCGAGGGTGATCTGGTCGTAGCGCGCGATGGCCTTGGCCACCAGCGGCGCGGAGAAGCTTGTTCCATGCACATCCTTGACCGCACCAGTTTCGCTGACCGATTGCAGGCCTGACTGGGGGCTAGTACTACCACACACGCCGCCGTAGTGCGCGACGTCAGGCTTGACGAGCTGCATGAAGCCGGGGCCGCGGCGCGAGTAGCGCGCTGGCGCGCCGGCGATTGCGCCAGAAATGTCGGGCGGGTTGATGGCACCCACCGCGACGTTCAGTATCGAATCGGCCGGCGCAGTGATTCGATCACCCGAGCACGATGCCAAGTTGCTAAGGACAGCCATCTGACTGTTCGTCCATTCGCGTCGCCCCTTCGTGCCGCCCGCGTTGCCGGCAGAAACCACGAAGATCACGTTGTTCTCTAGGGCGATGCGATCCAGCCCTTGTGACAGATCTGTGTAGGTCGGATTACCTCCAGGCGGCTCCTCGAAGTTGTGGCTAAAGCTATAAACGCGCGCCTTGGCGGCCACCTTCGCGTCCTGGACTTCGAGGTCAATCTGCCTGACCAAGTCGAGTTCGGACTTGTAGTAAAGATCGTATGCATCGTCGCGTGGAATGAGCGCCAGATCCGCCAACCAACACCCATCAGGCTCGGGACAGATGGTGTCGCCGTTGAGCGCTTGACCGGCCACCAGCAATGAACCGATCTCAGTTCCATGGCCCTTGTCGGTATGCACAGGACTCAGGTAGTCCGTCGAATGCACGATCCATTCGCTCGGAATTTGAGTCAAGCCGCCGTCGATCACGCCGACCACCGGGTACTGAGCTCCATCGAGGGGCTTAGCGAACTGGTGTCGACGCCGACGCGCTGGCTCTCGGGCCACTGATGCTGAGGTCGCGTCACGACGCAAGTTTGGCGGCAGGCTGATTCGGCGTACAGCAGGATGTGCCTCCAGCGTCGCGAGCAAGGCGTTGTGCGCTTCAATATCGAGGGTCGTCTCCACTGCTTTCTTGAGCACCCGGCTCAAATGGTTCGGGGCTACCATGTGGCGAATCGACGGGTCCGTGAGGAGCCAAATGTACATGCGCGTCATGGACCTGGTGTCTGGACGATATAGCGTCGCCACGTAGCCGCAATCGAGTTCTTCGTCGATCTGTCGCTGCAAGTCGGCCACCAGATCGCCCGCGCTCTCGAAGTCGGCCTCGGCCTGACGCTGAGCGGGGCGTTGCGAGTCGAACAAGTCGACTCGGTAGGCGCGCGGAACGGCACGCGTCTCAAACCATTTGACCGCTGCGCCGGCGTCGAAACCGCGACGATCGGCGGGCGACCACAGGCTGAGCGACTCGATGGCGCCTACCTCGGAGCGAACGCGGCTCGGATCTGGAATCATCACGCCCGGCTTGGTCTTGTGCGGCTTATAGCCCACACGATCTTCAGCCTTAGCGGTCTCAGCCAGCGCGCGCTCGATCGTGAAAGGAGTTACCTGAACAATGATTTCGCCCACACCGCTGGAGCCGATGGTCGGTGCGAACGTAGGTTGGAACAAGCTCGCAACCGGGCGATGCGACTTGGCCAGAGCTTGCTCACGCATGCGTACGCGCACGAAGCCGACGCGACCTGCGCTGCTGGCCTTGAGCTTCTGTGCAACCGAGGCGAGCGACTGCTGGATCTTGCTGCGATGTGCAACGAAACCCGCATCATCCCCATCGAAAAATTCCTTGGCACCCCCTCCTGCCTTGCGCACGCGCACGTCTTGAAATCGACGCACATCCAGGACGATTTCGATTGGCCCATTGTCTTGTGCCATTACACCTCCCTAGCCTCAGACTCTTCGAGCCAGCGGGCTACCGTGGACTTGCTCTTGTTGAACAAAGTGCCGAGCTCGACCAAGCCGATGCGGTTACCCAGCGTCTTTCGTACCCAGCGCACCAGATCTTGGTCTTCGCGTCTGAGTAGCAACTTAACCTCCGCCGACAAGCGGCCACTATTGAGTGCAGCGATCTCGCGCAACACGTCAATCACAGACTGTGTCTGCGTGTTCATGGCCTCGCGCTTCTTGAAAAGCGCCACAATCGACCGCACTTCGGAGCCCGCGCTACCCTCCAAAAGGGCTGCGATCAGCATGGCCACTGAAGGCGCGACCACCAGAGGCTCGAAGGTGCGGCGCACGATCGCCTCGCGTGCCTCCTGCGTGGGAAGCGGCACTTCAATCTGAACCGAGAATCGCCGCCAGACCGCAGGGTCAAGCAATTGCGGATGGTTCGTGATCCCCAGCGTGATGCCGGTAGAAGCTCGGGAGTCCATGTTCTGCAGCAGCGCGTTGACGACGCGCTTGATCTCGCCCACTTCGTTGGAATCGTCGCGCACCTTAGCCAGCGAGTCGAGTTCGTCGAGCAGTAGAACGCACTGGAAGCGATTGGCGAAAGTAAAGACCTGCGAGATATTGCGCGAGGTAGTACCCAAGAACGACGACATCATCGCGTCGACACGGGCGATCAGCACGGGCAGCCCGATCTGCTGCGCCAACCACAGCGCGAGCGTCGTCTTGCCCGTTCCGGGCGCGCCGGTCAGCAGGCACGACATGGAGGGCTCCTCGCCCACGGCGCGTAGCTTGGCAACGTGTCGCCATTCATCCACGAGCATCTGGACTGCGCGGTCCAGATGCGGCGGAAAGAACGGCCTAGCCAAGCCGGATTCGACGGGGAACACGGCGTCCACGAGCCGCACGCCCGACTCGCGGTCGGCGGGCAACACGGTCGTGGGCAGCAGGACTTCGCCTGCGACTACATGTGTTGGCCCGCGCGACGGCACCAAGCGCCGAGGCGTCATGTCTTGGCCGCGGGCCGCGCTGCGCAGGATCTGCTTCAACTGCTGGGCCGACTTGAGGTCGCCATCACCGGCCAAGGCTTCCGCCAAGCGCTCCACTTGATGAGTCAGCGCTTCGTTCGGGGACGTCAGGGCGAGGCGACAGATCGCATGAACGATCGAAAAGTGCTCCATGTACTTGTTTTCCTTAGAATAGCCCGCATTCTGCCCCTATTATTCCAAAAAATCAAGATAAAGATTCATTTTTACTGCTTATTTCCTGCTTCGATGGTAATATGAATCATGAAGAGCATTGAGGGACTCGTTCTCGGGGCTGCAAGACCGATGGCGTGGTCCAAGCGCCCCGACAGCAGGATGGCCCACTTGCACGTCGGCACCATCTCTGCCCTGGGTCGCTCTCTCAAAGAAACCGCTAGGCCCCAAACATGACCCTGTCAAGAACACTTACAAGCAAGGCGGTATCTATCAAGAAATTGGGCCGTGCGGCGGAGCGCAAACCGGACTGCACGACGGCGCCCGACAACCGCACACTGCAACCGGCGGCATCTAGCGTCCGTTGAAGGTCACCCCCGACGGCAAGCTCTTACGCCACCCGAGCGAGATTGGCGAGAGCAGCCTGACTCTCGTCGGGGCCCTCCGCTTCAATCGCGAATTCACTAAACCCCTCATGTCCGTCCATTTCTACTGTGATGCTCCGCAAGCCTTGCTTGCAGCCTTCAACACCCGGATTGCCCAGATCGAGCAAAAGGACAAGATCACCACCTGGGAGTTGCACAGCGATGGTCAGCACTACACCCACCTTGCTGCTGCCTGGAACCGCAAGGCCTGGATGCGTCCTGCAGTTCAGACGGGTCGGCTGACATTCAACATCGTTCGCTCCAAGGACTCATCCGTAAGCTCTGTAGCCTATGCCTATTACCATGGGCATCTGATTGAGACCTTCCTTACGCACTTCGATGGGCTGTTTTCCAACGCCAGCGCCAGTGCAATGCCAGAGGCGGATGACCGCGTCAGCGATTAGCCAAGACGCAAGAACACGACCAGTAGCCATGCCGGTCGCAGGACAAAAATTGGAGATAGGGATGGCCAAGGCACTCATCGCCATAGGCGTGGGCAACACATCGGGGGACAGCTTCCCCAAGCTGAAAGGAGCGGTCGGGGACGCTAAGGCTTTTCACGCCTGGGGCAAGGCCCAGGGGTTCGACTGCAAGCTCTTCGTGGACGAGCGCAAGAAAATCCGTTTTGCTGACGTCTTCGACGCTCTCGACACGTTCGTCAACCAAGGCATTTATTCGCAGATCGTTGTTTACTTCTCCGGCCATGGCATCTTGAAGGCCCCGGACTGCGAGCTGTGGCTGCTATCGGGTGCCCCTCGCATCCCGTCCGAGGCGATCAACGTTCGCGGCTCTATCGACAACGCACGCGCCTCCGGCGTCGAGCACGTAGTGTTCATCTCCGACGCCTGCAGATCGCTGCCAACCGACATGACGCAGGCGTCCCTGAGTGTGGGCAGTTCGCTCTTTTCCGTCATTCGCTACACGCCGCCCCTGCCGGAGGTGGACGTCTTCTACGCGACACTACCTGGCAACGTTGCCCTCGAAGTGCCGCCGGACGCGACTAACCAGCGCGATCGGGGCCTCTTGACGCAGTGCTTACTCGAAGCGCTCGAAGGAAGGGTGCCAGAAGTCATCCATGCTTTTGACGAAGCGGGGCAGGCTAGCCGCGTCGTGCCCTGCCGGCCGCTCAAGACATGGCTGACGGCCGCGCTGCCGCTGGCCGCTGCCGCGATCTCCTTGCGGCTGCAGCAGATGCCAGAAGCGCGCATCGAATCCGATCCTTCATGCAAATACTTGGCTAAGGTGATCAACGTGGCCCCGACACCGCAGCTGCGCCCGTCGTCGGCCGAGCAAGCCTACGGGACCCAGGTCATAGAGGCGCTGGCTAGGTACGAGCCGCCGGGGACGCGACGCCTTATTGCCTCCAACGCGTCCGGTGGCACCAGGCGCCGCACCCGTACGCACGACGCAGTGCCGAGACTCGGGCACATGCTCAGCTTGTTGCCCACGCACGCAGCAGCGATCGCAAAGATTGTCGAGTCGACGGCCTCAGCACCATTAGATGCAAGTGTTTCGATCAAGGGCGCGATCGTGCGCTCGGTCGTCGGCGCGGCGCAGGTAGAGTTGGTCACTGACAGCCGCGACTCATGGATCAACCTTGCTCCCAACAGCGGCGCACCGTTGGCCCTTCGCTTCGAGAACAGCAGCGGCTTCGTTGTCTCGCCCATCCCAGGTTATGTCACCACAGTCGTCGTGCAGAACGGTCGCATCGCCACTGTGAATTACACGCCGGCGCGGGGCTCGCGCAACTACGCGCAGTACGTGACCGTCGCTGGCGAACTGGAGGCGCGTCGCGCCGCGGCCGCTGTTGACGCCCTGAACGGGACCTTTTCGATTGAGAGCTCAGGATCCATTGCGCTGGCTGACTACGTGCGCTTCTTTAATCGGGTCGACCCGACGCTCGGTATCTACGCCTGCTACGCGTACTCGCGAGCGGGAAAATTCGACGAGATCGATAACATTCACAACATTATGTCGATGGAACCGGAAGCAGTGCCGTTCGATGTGGCCATGCTCGCCGCGCGAACTTCCGGAACAACGTTTCCGTCCGCTGCTCCGGGTATGCCTTTGATGACACAGGGTTGGATGATGCTCGGCCGCTTCCAGCAGTCACTTCCGACGGTACTTGCCCAAGTGCGAGAGTTTCTCGAACCTTCGCTTTGGGCGACCTTCAGCAACGCAGGCATGGAAATTCTCGAAGCCTACGTCAGTGAAGGTTAAAGCGATGCGATTGATCTTTATTCATGGGCGCGACCAGCAAGGTAAGGACCAGCAAGCGTTGCTGAAGACCTGGACCGAAGCGCTAGACGTTGGTCTAGACGCCGCTGGTTTGCCAAGCATCCGTGAGCATGAGGTCATCTTCCCTTACTATGCGGACGACTTGACCGCCATGGTCAACGAGATCCGAAGCGCGCCTGCGCCCGGCGTCAACACCAAGGGCAGTGTGCCATTGGAGGCTGCCTTGGACAGCATCCAGATAGCGTTGTTACAAGAAATTCTTGGCGAAAAGGCCGCTGCCGCGCAGGAGAAGGCCTTGCACAAGGGCGTGCAAAACACAGCTATTGCCATCGCATTGGCTCGTGTCGCTGATCGATCCGCCTTTGGCCCCGGCTTGCTTGTCAAGGTGACGGAAGACGTCTCTATATACCTTCAGCACCAAGTGGTCGCCAAACGAGTCAACGAATTCGTCGCACTCGCGATCGGGGCGCAACCGTGCGTCGTCGTGGCGCACTCGCTCGGCTCTATCGTCGCCTACCGGGTGCTGCGCGAGCTCGGAATGGGGGCACAGGTTCGTCGCCTCATTACCTTGGGCTCACCGCTAGGGCTACACACGGTGCGCAAGCTGCTTTCTCCGCCTGCACGAACCTTTCCTGGCGGGACGATATCTTGGTTCAATGCTCTCGATTCGGCGGACATCGTGGCGTTACATCCGCTGGACGAAATCACTTGGCCGATCTCTCCCGCCATTGAGAATCATGCATCGGTCAAGAATCACACGAGCAACCACCACGGCATCAGCGGCTATCTCGACGATCCAACGGTTGCTCGTGCAATCTACGAGGCACTCAACGCATGTTGACGCATAGATCGCATCCAGGCATCCCCCATCCCCTGAAGCCCAGAAAGCCCGTGAGCACCGAGCGACAGCTATCTGCGCGCCTGTGCTCATAGACGGCCTGGATATTGCGTTGCCCGTCAAGATACATGTCAACAATCACCAAGGAGGGCAATAACCTGCGGGCGAGCGCCCAGATGACGAAGCATGAGCAATAGATACGCGTTACGCGACCATTGTTGGGAGCGCACCAAGGGTCTTCTGCCCGGACGCGCAGGCCAACCATGTGCTCGGGCAGGGGACAACCGGTTGTTTGTCGATACCGTGATCTATCGCTACAGGGCTGGTAACCCTGGTAGGGCCTGCCGGCGCGGTTCGGGGATTTCTGGGTGGTGCACCCGCGCCACAGCCGTTGGAGTCTAAGCGGGACCTGACAGCACCTCTTCGAGGGTCTGGTGCAAAAGGGGGCATCATCGCAAGCCATCGGACGCAGCCGCGGCGGGCTGAGCACCAAGGTCTAGACGGAGGTCGATGCACTGGGCAATCCCACGAGATTTCATCTCACGCCAGGACAAGCGCACGATCTTGAAGGGGCAGACGTGCTATTGGTCGATACAGAGGCTTAAACGGTGATCGCCGGCAGAGTTATGACGCGCAAGCCCGCGTGATCGAGCTTCTGCTGAGCTAAGGCAAAGGCTTCGTCATTCCCTCACGCAGTACCTTGAGTTGCCTCTCCTTTGAGTAGCTGCACGCTCAACCATGCTTATGTGAAAATTACCGAAAGAAGACTTTGTATTTTGCATTATGATTCTTGCGTTCGAAAGTGATTCAGTAGACATATAAAAAAAATGGGGATGGGATGAGCGATGCCACTGCGGGCGAGGCGAGCGCCGATGCCATTCATTTCACCGCCGTGATCGGCGGACTGTGCGCTTACCATCGACGCCCCTTTGATGCAGAACTCTTAAGGCAACACTTCCCAGTACCACGCGGCGTTGAAACGGTCCTCGGTGCTCTGCGGAAGTTAGGCTTCCATGCAAAGATGCGTCAATGTCCCACCGCGCGTCTGTCTCGACAATCATTTCCCCTGATTGCCTTCCGTCGTGACGGCAATCCGGTGCTTGTGCTTGCTTGGACGGATGGCAAGCCGGTCGTATGGAACGGCTCTGGAGCTCCAAAATCCCAGCCAGCCGAAGAGTTTGGTCAGGACTACAACGGCTCGATTGTCCAAGCCCGTGCACAAGAAAAGCCAGCAATCGATCCCGACGGTGCGAACAGACCACAGGAGTTTGGATTCAGATGGTTCGTTCCCGAACTGCTGAAGCACAAGTCGGTTTGGCAACAGGTGCTCCTGGCTTCGCTATTCCTGCAGTTGCTGGCACTGGCCTTTCCTCTTATCACGCAGACGGTCGTCGACAAAGTCGTTGTGCATCGTACACAGAGCACGTTGATGGTCTTGGGCGTGGCAATGGGAATCTTTGTGGTTTTCTCGGCCGTACTTGGCTGGACCCGACAGTACCTGGTGCTGCATACCGGCAACAGAGTAGATGCCGTGCTAGGAGCAGCGGTATTCGACCACTTGTTCAAGCTACCGGTAGGCTATTTTGAACGGCGGCCTACTGGCGTCATTGCTGCACGCATGCGTGGAGTGGAGACCATCCGGGAGTTCATTTCGTCAGCGGCGGTGAGTCTGGTGTTGGACATCCCGTTCTTGCTGATCGCATTAGCCATCATGTTTTTCTACTCGGTCACGCTCACACTGGTGGTGCTGGGCATTCTGACCGTGATCTGTGTCATCTCGCTCCTAATCGCACCAGTACTTCAGTCACGTCTCAACCAACAGTTCTTGCTTGGCGCACGCAACCAAGCCTTCTTGACCGAGCACGTAGCCGGACATGAAACCGTGAAAAGTCTGCAGATGGAACCGCAGTTGAACGCGCGATATGGCGATTACTTGGCCACCTATCTTCAGTCCGGCTTCGCCACGAAACAGATCGGCAACACTTACCACACTGCAGCCAGTGCGCTCGAGCAGCTGATGACGGTCCTGGTACTGATGCTGGGTGCTTGGATCGTGATGAATCCCGCACCCGGCGGCCCCGTTTTCACCATCGGCATGCTGGTGGCCTTTCAGATGTTCGCCAGCCGCCTAAGTCAGCCGTTGCTGCGCATCGTTGGCCTCTGGCAACAATTCCAGGAGACGAGCCTTGCCGTGAAGCGCCTGGGCGACCTCATGAACGCACCGGCCGAGCCGTATGCCTTGGTTCCTGCGCGGCTTGCAGAACGTAAAGGCCGCATCGAATTCATGGGTGTTGGTTTCCGATATGGAGACGAGCTGCCGTGGCTGTACAGGGGCTTGGACCTTGTCATTGAGCCCGGACGCGCAGTGACCATCATGGGTCCAAGCGGCTCCGGAAAGTCAACTCTCGCCAAGCTCCTTCAGGGCTTCTATCGTCCCAGCGAGGGGGCGATTCGCGTCGACGGTGTTGACGTGCGCCACCAAGCAGCCAACGAGTTGCGCAGTTGCTTCGGCGTCGTGCCGCAAGAGACGGTGCTGTTCAGCGGAACTATTCTCGACAATTTGCTGGCTGCATGCCCAGCAGCCACATTTCATGAGGTCGTACAAGCGTGCAAACGCGCCGAAATTCACGACACCATTGAGGCGCTTCCCCAAGGTTATCAGACCGAAGTCGGCGAGCGGGGCACTGGCTTGAGTGGTGGTCAGAAGCAGAGACTTGCGATCGCTCGCGCGCTGCTCAAACAGCCCAAGGTGCTGATCTTTGACGAGGCCACTTCAGCGCTCGATCCCGCGACCGCTGAAGCTTTTGGTTCGACCGTCAACCAACTGCGTGGCCATGTCACTTTGATCTTCATTACGCATGCACTGCCGCGGACACTACAGGTAGACGAGGTGTACCTTGTGCGGGACGGCGTGTTGCGCAAACCGATCGCTCGTGTCAAAGAAGAGGCGCAGGCATGAAGCTGGACGCGGAAGCAATCGAATTCGCCCCTGGCCTGCTCGGAATCCAGGAGAGTCCGCCGCCCAAGATGCCGCGGGCCGTAATCTACAGCGTGGTCTTGCTCTGCACGACGCTGCTGATATGGGCAACTGTTGGCCGACTCGACATCGTCGCCGTGGCCGAAGGCAAGCTGGTGCCTCAGACCTATGTGAAGATCGTGCAGCCAGCGGAGGCGGGAATCATCACCGAGATATTGGTGAAGGAAGGAGATGCCGTTGAAGCTGGCCAGGTGCTGGTGCGGCTTGATCCCACGCTCATGGGCGCCGATCAGCAAGCATTGGCGCACGAACTGGCAGTGCACCGTTTAACCCTGCGACGCATCGATGCCGAGCTCGCGGGGGCACCGCTTCTCGCGCAGGCAGGCGACGATCCGGTGCTGCTCACGCAGATGCAGATGCAGGGTGCGCAGCGGCGTCAAGCTTACCAAGACGCACTGGCGCAAGAGGCTGCGCAACGACGCCGGCTGGAGCAGGATCTCTCTGCCTCCCAGGAGACGCTGAAGAAGCTCAGGATCACCCTCCCCAGCTACGAACAATCTGCAAGCGCCCACCGCAAGCTGGTGGCGGAAGGCTTCCTCAGCCCACTCGCCGGTAACGAGAAGGAGCGCGAAGCGATCGAGAAAGAACAGGATCTCAAGTCGCAGGCCGCCATCGCCGAGGGGCTCGTTGCTGGCATTGCAGCACAAGACAAAAAGATCGCCGCGCTCACCAGCAACTATCGAAGCCAGCTGCTGACTGAACGCACAGATGTCATGTCGAGCTTCTCCAAGCTGGAACAGGACGCGCGCAAGGCCGGCTTTCGCCAGACGCTGCTGGAGCTGCGCGCACCCCAGGCCGGTGTAGTGAAGGACCTTGCCACAACCAGCCGCGGAGCCGTGGTGCAGCCGGGCATGGTGTTACTGACACTGGTACCCCAGGGGGAGCAACTGGTGGCAGAAGTGCAGATCCGGAACGAGGATGTCGGCTTCGTGCAACCTGGGCAGGAGGTGCAATTGAAGCTGGCCGCGTTCCCGTTCCAGAAATACGGGTTGATGCAAGGGACGGTGCAAACCGTCGCTGCGGATGCTCAAGCCATGACCCAGAACAGTGGTATGAACCTGCCTCCTGCTGCGGCGACCGGCTACAAAGCCATTGTGAAGTTGCAATCACAACAACTCGAAATGCAGCGGGGCGATGAGGTGAAGCGCTACGCGCTTGATCCAGGAATGCAAGTGGCCGCCGAGATCAAGCAAGGGCACCGCACGGTAATGGAGTACCTGCTCAGCCCGGTGAGCAAGACGGTACATGAGGCGGGAAGGGAGCGGTAATGGCGGTGGCACCTCCACTTCATTTTCGGCAATAGTCCCCTTTGCTCTACATGGATTTGCTGATAGATTAAAAAATTACAAAAGCAAAAGGGGAGGAAGAGGTGGAAAACCTTGCGATCACCGCCAGGCGATCAGAGCTACGCGACACATTGAATGCCTACGAAGCGGCATTCAATGTTGTGAGATACCCCCTCCGCATTGAGGACCCTGTGCACGTCGCACAGTTACAACAAATCGCAACCAATCCAGCGATCCCCGCGCATCGGCTGGATTTACCTCTTTGCCTCGCACTGGTTGGCTTTTGGGCTCATCGCCCTGCTCGTGTTGGCCCTGCCATGAGCGATGTTCAGCAAGGTCGGCATTGAGGCCGACCCCACATCGCATGAACGATAGCCCAAGCGTGGTTCGGCAGCGCCGCATCCTGGTCATCCACCAGAACTTCCCCGGCCAGTTCCGCCATGTGCTGGCCACCCTGCAGGGCCGGGCCGACGTGGAAGTGATCGGCATCGGGCGTGAAGGCGCGCCCGGCATGCCCGGGGTTCAGTGGCTGCGCTACAAAACCCACCGAGCCGCCGCCAAGGAAACTCACCCCTACTGCCGCAGCTTCGAAAACGCCGTGCTGCACGGCCAGGCGGTGTGCCGCCTGCTCATGCAGCTCAAAGACCAGGGCTTTGTGCCCGACGTGGTGCTGGCCCACCCCGGCTGGGGCGAAACCCTCTACCTGCGCGAGGTCTTCCCCCAGGCCAAATTGATCCACCTGTGCGAATGGTTCTACGACGCCAATGGCCCCGACATGGGCTTTGACCCCGAGTTCCCGGTGGCGCTAGACGACCGGCTGCGCGTGAGCACCTGGCGCGCCCACCACCTGCTGGCGCTGGATCAGTGCGACGTGGCCATCGCCCCCACCCAGTGGCAAAAGAGCCAGTTCCCCGCCATTTACCAGCCCAAGATCCAGGTGCTGCACGAAGGCATTGCCACCGATGTGCTCGGCCCCGACCCGCAAGCCGAACTGACCCTGCCCAACGGCCAGGTGCTCAAAGCGGGCGACCCCGTGGTTACCTACGTGGCCCGCAACCTGGAGCCGTACCGGGGTTTCCACGTGTTCATGCGTTGCCTGCCGGCCCTGCTGGCGGCCCACCCCACGTGTCAGGTGCTCATCGTCGGTGGTGACGAGGTCAGCTACGGCCGGGTACCGAAGAATGCCAAAAGCTGGCGCGAAGCGCTGCTGCGCGAAGTGAACATCGACACCAGCAGCGAGACGGGGCGGGTGAACTTCTTGGGCAAGCTGCCCTACGCGCAATACCGCCGGGTACTGCAGGTCTCGGCGGTCCACGTCTACCTCACCTATCCCTTCGTGCTGTCCTGGTCCCTGCTGGAAGCGCTGGCCAGTGGCTGTGCGGTGGTGGCTTCAGACACCGCGCCGGTGCGCGAAGTGATCCGGCATGGGGAGAACGGATGGCTGGTGAGCTTCTTTGATGGGGCGCGGCTGGTGGACGCAGTGGGCAAGGTGCTGTCTGATCAAACCGGCATGCGGGCCATGCGGCTGGCTGCGGTGGAATCGGTCAAAGAGTGGTTTGCGCAGGCGGCCGGAACAGCAGGGTATTTGGATGCGTTGGGCCTTCAGACCGGCTCGGCCGCCACGGTGAAAACGGTCAGCGAAACTTCAGCGGAGGCAACATGAACGAATGGACCATGGGCCTTGTTTTGGGGGGCACTTCATGATTCGCAGAGCTCAATACGGGGTTTTGATCGGAGTTGCAATTTTTCTACTCAGTGCATGCAGCAAGACCGTGACCTGGGAAGAAGAGGTGCCGCTCAATACCGGGGAGGTGATTTGGGTCAAGAGAACCGTGACTTACAAATTGCAAGGTGATTCGGGGAATCCTCTTGACATTGCCTACCGGCCCGATTGGACGGAAATGCTGGAGTTCACGTGGCAGGGCAAAAAATACTGGTATACCGGTGATGCAGCCTTAATGCTGTTGGCAATTTCACCAAAGAGTCTGCAGCCCGTCTTGGTTGCAAAAGCCTCTAGCAAACAGTGGAGTAGGCAAAACGACTATCAATGTACAACTCCATTTTATGTTCAATTCGTACCCACCGAAGATGGCCGGAATTGGTCGTGGCCACCGAATATTGAACCATGGTTGTTCGGACTGCCTTACAACATAATGCAGCGTACGCCTGGCCTTCAGGAAGGGAAAAGCAAATATTTAGCTAGTCAGCGTCTAGAACGTGATCGTGTCCTTACACATCAATCGCCATCACTGGCTCGAGTGGAATCGGATTACAGTTTTAATCAGTGCAAGAAATAGGGAGATAGAAAGTGGCCTCAACTCAAGACTACGCAATACTTTCGCTATATGTGTACGATGTCCGTGAGGACGATATAAATCGTCCCAATTTACCAGCAGGCTGGACCGAAATCGAACTCAAGACTGACAATTTTGACGGCTTTTCCTACGGCATCTTCAAAGGACCGGGCGGAGAAATCGTCCTGGCCTACACCGGGACCAACGAGGGTATTGACTGGGTGTCGAACATCACCGGCGGCTTGGGCCTGGGATCGGTACAAGCCTCGGCGGCAGCGGTGGTTTTCGCGCAAGCCCGAGAGCAGTATGGCGCCAACATTACGCTGACTGGCCACAGTTTGGGTGGTGGTCTCGCTTCCATCATGTCAGTGTGGTTCAACCGACCTGCAGTAGTGTTCGACCATGCCGCTTTTGAACTGGCGGCGCGCAATCCGCTGTTTGTTCAAGCGTCCAAGGTGGCTCTGGCCCTAGGTGGTTTTGAGCTTGGGGAGTTTTTGAGCTACGACGGAATCCTGAACTTCGCCACGCGTGAACTCAATGTGCAAGGGCACCACATTGAAGGTGAAGCCCTTCAGTATTTGCGCGCGTCAGCGCCCACCATTGGTGGCAGTGATGCCCTCAGCGTAGGCGAAGGCCTGGATTCGGTCCAACTGCATTCCATGGCGCTGTACGTGGTCGCAAAGATGAGCCCGAGCTTCGTGCAAGCCACGCTTCAGTCTGCGTATTTCCTTCCTGCGATCGTCGATACGAACCTCTACAACACGAGTACGAAGGAAAGCAGCGAAAAAAACTTCCTCATCGACCTCATCCGCAGCGAACAGGCCAAAATCGGCAACGGCAAGCTCAGCCACTTCGCGGCCGACCTACACCGGCTGGGGCAAGACCTCACCGGCCTGAACGAAGCCGCCCAAAAGGCCATCGTGGCCCAGGGGGTGGAGTGGTACTACTGGCAAGGCACCGACTACGCGGGGCAAGAGTTCTCCACCCGAGACGGCGCCGTGCTGCAGTACACCAGCGCCCAGGGCGCCCACCTGCCCGGCGCGCTTGACCGGGCCTCCAGTTATGTGCGCCCCTGGCTTGACGCGCTGTACACCGCCAACACGGGCGACACCCGGTTTGCGCCCATGGGCACCGGTTTTGCGCAATGGAACGTGGCCACCAGCGCCACCACCGGCGCCGTGGCCACCGCCCGCGACCTGGACAAAACCCAGATGTTCATCGGCCAGAGCGGCAACGACACCTTCAACGGCGGGCATAGAGCAGATGTGATGTTTGCGGGTGCGGGCAATGACAGCCTGAGTGGCGGCAATGGCAACGACATGCTGTATGGAGGAGTTGGAGACGACACCCTCATCGGCGGCGGTGGTAACGATTGGCTTTATGGAGGTGCGGGCAACGACCGCTACGAATTCAGCGGCAGCTTTGGATCAGATACCGTCCTGGACGCTGATGGTCAAGGGAGTATCTGGGTAAGCGGCGTCCAGCTCACCGGCGGCGAGAAGCTGGGCGCCAATGTCTGGACCGACAAGCAGTGGACCTATTACCTCACCGCCACCGGCGACCTGATCATCAGCAAGGCCGACAGCAATGACCGCCTTATCGTGCGCGGCTGGCAGTCCAAGGATGCCAAACTCGGCATTGACTTAAAAGACGCCGCGGCCGCGCCGCCTCCTCCGACGAGCAACATCGTCACCGGCACCCAAGACGCCGACACTCTCCGCGGCACCGCTGCCAACGACCTCATCCAGGGTTTTGCCGAGGACGATTGGATCGACGCCAGCCAGGGTGGCAACGATTTCATCGAGGCCGGTTCCGGTCGCGACTTCGTGGGCGCGGGCCACGGGAACGACACCATCATCGGCGGTACCGGGCGAGACGTGCTGTTCGGCCGCGGCGGCGAGAACGAGATCTGGGGAGGCGACAAGACCGACTTCGACACCGTCCACAACCAGACCGAGGCCGCTGCGGACGATGAAGCCGACATGTTGAGCGGAGTCGGCGGCGCCGACACGCTGTACGGGGGAGCGGGGAACGACGCACTCTTTGGCGGCGGTGGCGGCGACTTGATCGTCGCCGGGGCCGGGAACGACAACATATTGGCGGACCACCACCCCGGCACCACCAATGTCCTGAACTGGCAGCTGGAGCGCGGAATTGAGGTCGAGTCCGATGGCTCTAGCAGCTTCGTCCTTACCTTCATAAACACCAACGCCCTGTACAGCCCGGAACCGGGCAACGACATCATTTTTGCCGGCGCCGGAGACGACTGGGTGACCGCCGGCGCTGGGGACGACATAGTGGAGGGTGGGGGAGACAACGACCTGGTCTGGGGCATGGCCGGCGATGATGTGATCGTCGGCGGAGAGGGTAATGACCGCCTACAGGGCGACGGCACATACCACAGCATGTCATCGCTCGACTACACGCCGCCGGCTCAACATGGCAACGACACCCTCTATGGCGGCAGCGGTAACGACACGCTTATCGGCGACGGAGGTGACGACACGTTATTCGGCGGCACTGGGGACGATCGCCTGGAGGGCGACGCTGGTCAGCTGGAAGGGCAGTACCACGGCCATGACTACCTCGAAGGCGAGGATGGCACCGACACGCTAGTCGGAGGCGGCGGCAACGACACGCTGTACGGCGGAATCGACAACGATTTGATGGCCGGCGACGCTTCCGACCTGGAGGGGCAGTACCACGGCCATGACTACCTCGACGGCGAGGATGGCACCGACACACTCGTCGGAGGCGGCGGCAACGACACGCTGTACGGCGGAATCGGCAACGATTTGATGGCCGGGGACGCTTCCGACCTGGAGGGGCAGTACCACGGCCATGACTACCTCAACGGCGAGGATGGCACCGACACACTCGTCGGAGGCGGCGGCAACGACACACTGTACGGCGGGATCGGCAACGATCTGATGGTTGGCGACGCTTCCGACCTGGACGGACAACACCATGGTGCCGACTACCTCGACGGCGAGGATGGCAACGACACGCTCGCCGGAGGCGGCGGCAACGACACGCTGTACGGCGGAATCGGCAACGATGTGATGGCCGGCGACGCTTCCGACCTAGACGGACAACACCACGGCGCCGACTACCTGAACGGAGAAGAAGGCGACGATGAAATACAAGGCAATGGCGGGAACGATACCCTGCTCGGAGGCAATGGCAACGACCTACTCTTTGGAGACGACTCTGTTCTCACAGCTGGGTCTCATGGCAACGATTACCTGGACGGCGAAGCAGGAAACGACACCCTTGTGGGTGGTGCTGGTAGCGATACCCTGATTGGTGGCGATGGCGATGACGTGCTGTACGGCGACGCCGACGGCCTTGCCTCAGGTGGGGATGATCGAATCTACGGCGATGCAGGCAACGATCAGATGCGTGGCCATCAAGGGAATGACACGCTCGACGGCGGGAGCGGATCGGACATGCTCCTCGGTGACGAAGGCGACGATGTGCTCACAGGAGGGACAGGCGACGACGAACTGCAGGGCGGAACCGGTGCTGACTTGCTGTTCGGGGAGGAAGGGATCGATACCCTGCTGGGCGGAGCTGATGACGACCGTCTGTACGGAGGGGCCGACGATGACTGGTTACAAGGGGACTCGGGTAACGACCATCTTGACGGCGGAGACGGGGACGACATCCTCATGGGAGGGGACGGTGACGACACACTGGTCGGCGGTAAGGGTTTTGACCAACTGTTCGGCGGAGCGGGTAACGATACCTACGTCTTCAATGCCAATGATACGAGCACTGGTCTCTCGGAACCGGCTTTCGTAAATGACACGAGCAGTGTCTCACGGGCAGCGTTCGTGAGCGACACGAGCAGCGATCTCGCCTTGGCGGAGTTCGTGAATGACACCGTCGGCGTCAATCATGTGGTGTTGAACGGGATGTCGATCTCGTCGATGAGTCTGACCCCATTCGGCGGATTTGGCGGGAACGACTACATCCTCGAGACGGGTCAGAGCAGCATCTTGATCCGTGGCCTGTCCACTGGCGCTATCGGGACAGTTTCCGTGTCCGGCGTGACTTATACCGCCGACCAGTTTTTCGGAAAAACGTACGCCTGGTCGGCGGATGAAAGCACATCAACGTCTGGCGCGACGCTACAGGGCGGCAAGTTAGCCGACAGTCTGACGGCGACCGGTGGCAACAGCACCTTGGCAGGGGGTTTTGGAAACGACATCCTCAGCGGTGCCGGCGGGAACAACACGTACCTGTACGAAGCCGGAGACGGACACGACGTTATTTACGACACCAGCAGCGCTGCGCAGAAGGGCACGCTGCGCTTCGGCAGCGGCATCAGCGCCGACCAACTACAGCTTTCCTACAGTGGGGATCGACTGATCGTCACTTTCGGAACAGAGCTTGCCGGTTCCGTCGAGATCACCGGTTTTAACCCCAACAGTGCAGCCGCGTCTGGCGGTATTGCTCGCTTCGAATTCAAGGACGGGACGATCCTCACCCGGGAGCAACTGGTCGGTCGAGGGTTCGACCTGGTCGGCAGCGCGGCAAGCGAAACCGTTATCGGCACGAACGTGTCGGACCGTATCACGGGCGGGAGCGGAGACGACCTTCTGGTGGGCAAGGGAGGTGCCGATACGTATGTCTTCAACATTAGTGACGGGACCGACACCATTGCCGATAGCGATACGGCTGCTGGCAGCGGCGACATTCTGCGCTTCGGTGAAGGCATTGAGACGGGATCGGTGAACGCCCTGCGCAATGGCAATGACGTCATCTTTGTCATTGGTTCGGACCAGCTCACCTTGCGCAACTATTTCACCACGGGGGCGGATACGGTTGAGCGCATCCTCTTCGCTGATGGAACCGAGTGGTCTCAGGCGAACGTGAACGCGGTGATCGCGGCGAGCTCTTCGCTGAATTTCACCCTCGTTGGCACTGAGGGCGAGAACACACTGCGAGCACTGGCTGGTAACGACTTGCTGGATGGCCGCGGTGGCAATGACACCCTGTTCGGCGGAGCAGGCAACGACTCGCTGATCGGCGGTGCTGGCTACGACTGGCTCTACGGACAAGCCGGCAGCGACACCTACATCGTGCGCCCCGGTGATCAAACTGAGACCATCAGCGAGACCGGCAGCAACGACCCGAATGGAATCGACGTTGTACGCTTTGAAGGCATCAATCGCCAGGATGTGGCCATTGCCCGCAGCGGCGAGTCACTGCACGTGTACTCGCTCAACGGACAACAGTTCGAAGCCTATGTTCTGGACCAGTTTTCTACTGAAGACCCTGCAGGTCGGGTGGAGCGCCTAGAGTTCGCCGATGGCACTGTGTTGGACGCGAACCAGATCAAAGCAGAAATTCTGAAGGCCAGCAACGGCGCCGACACCCTGTTTGGCTTCGGGGGTGGCGATGTCGTCGATGGCCGATGGGGAGCAGACCAGATCTATGGTCGGGCGGGTAACGACACGCTGCAGGGGAGCCAGGGCGACGACAGGTTGTACGGAGAAGCCGGCGACGATCTGCTGCTCGGCGGAGCAGACCATGACTATCTTTCAGGCGGCGACGGTCATGACACGCTGGAAGGAGGTGCCGGCTGGGACACGATGGACGGAGGCGCCGGTAACGATATCTACAGCTTCGGCATAGGTGCTGGTATGGACATCATCCAAACCGATGCCTCTGGCACCGACCAGGTCCTGCTGAAGGCTGGAATCACGGCCGCCAATGTCACGTTGCATAGAGTGTCGTCGCCCCCCTCTGGCGACATCCCATTCAATGGCGATTCGCTGGTCATCCAGTTAAACGGCGGCAATGATCAACTCTGGATCGCGAACTATTTTGCGACAGGAACCCAAGGTTACATCGAGACCATACGCTTCCAAGATGGCACAACATGGGACTACGCCGCCGTAGCCTCTCGGCTGGTTTCACAAGGTGGTACGGTCAACTCGATGGTTGGCACCACGAAGGCCAACACGTTCACTGTGGATCATTGGAATGATACGGTCACGGACTCAACATCGAACGATGCCGACCTAATCAATGCCGCTGTGAGCTACCGCCTTCCGAACACAGCCGTGTGGAACTTGACACTCACCGGCGGACTGAATCTTTTTACGGCCGGCAACGACGGCAGCAACATCCTGCGGGGCAATAGCGGCGACAATTGGTTCAACTTCAGCGGTCTTGCCGGGTATGCTGATCAAGTATACGGCGGGCGCGGGGATGACGTTTATGTAATGGCGTCAGAACGCCAGAGCGTCGAATCCAACGCACCACTTACAACATTTGCCACGATCAGTGAATTGCCAGGAGAGGGCAATGACACTCTGGTCACTGGCGCGTGGTCATTGAAGCTTCCCGACAACATCGAGAACCTGGTGTTGGGGCAACCCAATCCTCTCGATGAACTCAGATACTCAGCCGGCGCAAGCAACGACTTCACACATCGGCTGCACGGTAACGCTGCCAACAACATAATTGACACAACCCTTTACGAACGACAGGCAAGTTCGCAAACTTGGTATCAATTCCGAAATCGGCCAGGCTTCAACGGCATGTTGGACTTCCTGCTGGATGGAGATACGGGCGCGGACACCCTGATTGGTGGTCAGTGGAACAACATCTACGTGGTCGACAACCTGGCGGATGTTGTCATCGAAACCGGGGTTTCCAGTAGTGGCCTTGACATCTCGAACGACACGGTGCAGACCCCCTTCGAAACGTCACTGCTCACCCATTACCAGTACATAGAGAACATCACACTCACCGGCAATCAGGCGGTACGCGCCACTGGCAACGCACGCGGAAATAGGCTGGACGGCTCCCAAAACACGGCTGTCAACATATTGGAAGGCGGCGATGGCGATGACACTTATGTTGTCGGTATCGGTGATGTCGTGATTGAAAACGGTACCGGTAATGACACATTCATCGCTGGCTCCGGGCCGACTGGCACGACCTTCAGCATGGCTGCACTTGGGAGTATCGAAAACGGACGGGTGAACCGCGGAGCCGGAGCGCTCAACCTCGAAGGCAACGACCTGGACAATTGGCTCACCGGAAACGAATCGGACAATACAATCTGGGGAGGCGATGGCAACGACACCATCTCAGACCAGCTCCTCGCCGACATCCTCTACACCGGGAAGAACAACGCTGTAGAGATCAAGCCTGCATTCGATTCAGATCTGCTGATTGGAGGTAATGGGAACGACGTCATCACCAGTCTTGGCGGCAACGACACCATGGATGGGGGCGCAGGCGACGACAGTCTCATTGCACTCTACAACACACCTCGCACGCTCGAAATCCGATTCGGAGCCGATTACGGACAAGACATATTCTCGGCAGATGTCGCACAAACCATCAATGTCGACATGAAGAGCGTCAATCTGCGCGATGTGACGCTGCAGCGGCACAACGGCATGCTAACAATCGAAACTTTGGATGGGTCTACGCTCAAGATTCCTGACCTCCATACCATTGGTGGCATCTGGTTCTCGGGCGGAATTGTGCTCAGCGGTAGCCAAATTGATGCTGTCATTGCGAACCCGGACCGCAGCGTCGCCACCGAAGGCAGCGACCTCTTGGTCGGGACATCTGGTAACGACCTGATTACAGCCTTGGGAGGGTTCGATTCGGTATACGGACTTGAAGGAGCTGACGCATTATTTGGCGGAAACGGAAACGATTCTCTTTTTGGAGGAGCGGGTGACGACACGCTGGATGGGGGTAGCGGCGACGACTTATTGGCAGGTGGTACAGGGTCGGATGTCTACCGCTTCGGTCGTGGATACGGCTGGGATTACGCGGACGACATCCTACTGAGCGCTCAGGGCGGCCTGGGCATGGACGATGGAGCCTTCGACTGGGTTCAATTTGATGCGTCGGTGACGAGCGCCGACGTCAGGGTCTTGCGTCAAGTACGCGGTACTACCGCCTCTGGGATAGTGGTGCAGATCGCCGCGACAGGCGATGCAATTGCGCTGCAGAATGCGTACGCGGCTGGCGCCGCCGGGCAGATCGAAGCGGTGCGCTTCAACGGCGGAACGCAGTGGGATCTGGCGAACCTCAAGACCAGAATCCAAGGAGAGGCGGGCTACGATAACAGTGACGACCGTCTGACGGCGCCGATCACCAGTTCTTTCCTGGATGGCCGCGGCGGCAACGATACGCTCACCGGCGGTAGCGGGAACGACACGCTTGACGGCGGCACCGGCATCGATTCGATGACCGGAGGCGCAGGCAACGATACCTACTACGTGGACAACACCAGCGATGTGGTGGTGGAAGCCAGTCGTGGTGGAATCGACACGGTCATCTCCAGGCTGAATTCCTACGTGCTCGCCGCTCAAGTGGAAAACCTGACCCTTTCGGAAGCCGATCAGGCCTATGAAGGTATCGGCAACGCCTTGAATAACATCCTGAGGGGCAACTCTTATGGGAACCGCCTCAATGGCGGCGCGGGCATCGACACGATGGTTGGCGAAGGTGGGGACGATGTGTATGTCGTGGACAACACAGCTGACGTAGTGACCGAAGTCGCAGGCGGGGGGATCGACACCATCGAATCTTCTGTCAGCATCGCGAGCCTCGCCCAGAACGTGGAGAATGTGCGGCTGCTGGGCACGGCAAATCTCAATGCGACGGGCAATGCCGCGGATAACTACCTTGAAGGTAATGCGGGCGCGAACTCACTCGTCGGAGGACTCGGCAACGACACATTTTTTGGGGGCGCCGGAGTTGATACGCTTCGCGGCGATGCCGGGGACGACTATTACATAGTCGATGCCTCTGACGTGGTGGTGGAGACGTCCGGAGGTGGTTACGACACCGTGGAGGTCAGGTTCAACTACTCCCTCGCGGCTGCGGCCGACATTGAGCGCATCGTGCTGCAAGCGGGACAGGGGGGTCTTGCGGTCACAGGAAACGGGATCGCCAACCAGATCATCAGCCGCACCGACGGGAACGACACGCTCAACGGCGGCGGCGGCGCGGATTGGCTGATCGCAGGCGCAGGCAACGACACGCTGCAAGACACGACAGGAAACACCGTGGCGGATGGTGGAGAAGGAGACGACATCCTCCATCTCGGTGCTGGAAATGACTTCGTGGCGGGGGGCAAGGGAAATGACACCCTCACGTTGGGTGCCGGCAGCGACGTGATCGGGTTCAACCGTGGTGATGGCATCGACACCGTCCAAGTGCCGCTCGCTGGTGCCGGGGCGGGTGAGCGCAACGACGCCATTTCGGTGGGGCAAGTGTTGCTGTCCGAACTGATGTTGTCCCGAACAGGCAACGACCTGCATCTGGGCGTGCTGGGGTCCTCGCAAGAACTCAGGCTTGTTGGCTGGTATGCGTCAACAAGCCACCAAACCATCACCAAGCTGCAGGTGGTGGTGGATTCAACCAGTGATTACAGTGCCGGCAGCACGGATGTGCTGCGCAACAGTCGCATTTTGACGCTCGACTTCGGACGGCTCGTTTCGGCTTTCGATGCCGCGTCCGCTTCAAATCCGGCGTTGCGTAGCTGGCAGCCGAGCGAGGCAACGCTGGTGAGTACTCGACTAGGTTCGAGTAATACTCAGTTGCTGGGCGGCGAAGTAGCCTACCAGTATGCACAAGGGCAAGACTTGGCCAGCCTCCCATTTGCCGCCACACAGGTTCAGGTGGCATCCACGGGCTTCGGCAATGTGACTCAGGATATTCTGAACCCATCAACTCAGGTTGGTTCAAGGATTCAACTGATGTCGATGGCATCCTTCACCACGCTCGCAAGCGATTCCGAGGCAGCGGTCGTCGAAGAACCATCGCAGGATAGTTTCGTACTGTTCACCGAACTGAATCCTGTGCTTTCCGCCCAACCCTTGCTGAGCCAGCGCGCGGCGGCGCAACCCGTCGAACTGCTGCAAAGAAAAGCGCCCCCCGCCTCTTTGGGCGCCGTGACCATGCCCAGCATGCCTTTGACGGATCAGGTGCATGGAAGAACGGTCTTGATTGGCAGCGTAACGTTGGACACAGTGGAAGTGCCCTTGCACCCAGGGGCTACCGCCCTCACGAGTGGCGAGGTGGTTGACAGCGCGGCTGAGAGCGCAGGTTCGCCCGTCTTGGATAACGTGTCCGTAATTCAAAAACAGCAGCCCGGGGGCCTCAACGAAGTCGTCAGCAAAGCACCAGGCCAGTCCGACATGTCTGGTGAAATCGCTACGAGGTCGAGACCGACGGACGTCGACGTCGTCAGTGGTTATGAGCACTCTGAAACCCCGTCGCAACCTGTCGAGGCGACCTCCTCCATTTCCGCTAAGGCAGACACCACCGGAAGGGACGAGCTCATCGCTTGGCTACGGACCGAAGTCAGTTCGGCTCGCACGGCTCGAGCC
>JAGXRS010000298.1 GCA_018335615.1 Hydrogenophaga sp.
ACGGCACGGAAGGTCAGGTACTGGAAGACCCGCAGGAAGCTGAACTCCGGTCCGAGGGTCTGCAGCCACATGGCCAGGCTAAGCAGCATGGGAAACGTCCTTTTGTTGTTGTTCTTGTCCGGTGGTGGCCAGGGCCTGCACGGCCTGCACCACCCGCTCCATGCGCATGAAGCGCGAGCCCTTCACCAGCACGCTGCGCACAGTCGGCTCGGCTGAGTCGGCGACCGTCCGGGCCACGGGGTCCAGCAGGGACGGCACATCGGCCCAATGCGTGGGCGCTGGTTCACCGGCCGCGAGCAGCGCGTTGGTGGCCTGGTGCATCCAGTCACCGGTGACGTGCACGGTTTCGATGCCCCGGGCGCGGGCATGGCGCAGCACCTCCAGGTGAAACACCAGCCCCTGCTCGCCCACCTCACCCATGTCGCCGAGCACCAGCACCCGCGGGCCGGGCAGCTCGGCCAGCACATCGATGGCCGCCACCACGGAATCCGGGTTGGCGTTGTAGGTGTCGTCGACCAGGGTGATGGCGCGGCCGGGCAGTGCCAGCACGCCGGCGCGGGAGCGCCCGCCAACGGGCTCGAAAACGTCGAGGCCGCGCGCGATCGCGTCCAGCGACACGCCAGCGGCCAGCGCACAGGCCGCTGCGGCCAGGGCGTTGCGCACGTTGTGCCGGCCGGCGATGTGCAGGCGGCAGCTGAACGGGCCGGCGGGCGTGGCGGCATCGAGGTGCCAGCCGCCCTCGGTCCACTCGACATGCGACGCGTGCACGTCGGCGGTGGCATCGGCATCGCTGAAGGTCATCACGCGACGGCCCGCAGCGAGTTCGCGCCACACCGGCGTGTAGGCATCGTCACTCGGGAACACGGCCACGCCGCTCGGCGACAGGGCCTCGATCACGGCGCCGTTTTCGCGCGCCACGGCTTCCACGGTGGCCATGAACTCCAGGTGCTCGCGCTGCGCGTTGTTCACCAGCGCCACGGTGGGCTGGGCCAGCGCGGCCAGGTAGGCGATTTCGCCTGGGTGGTTCATGCCCAGCTCGACCACGGCCAGCTGGTGCTGTTCGCGCAGGCGCAGCAGGGTGAGCGGCACGCCAATGTCGTTGTTCAGGTTGCCCTGCGTGGCCAGCGCACGCTCGCCCGCCTGGGCACGCAGGATGGACGCCACCATCTGCGTGACGGTGGTCTTGCCATTGCTGCCGGTCACGGCGATCAGCGGAAGAGCGAACTGCTCGCGCCACAGCCGGGCCAGCTCGCCCAGCGCCAGCCGGGTGTCGGGCACTTCAACGCCCGGCAGACCCGCGGCTGCCAGTCCGCCATGGGCGATGGCCGCCACGGCGCCCCGGGCCTGCGCCTGAGGGAGAAAGTCGTGCGCGTCGAAGCGCTCGCCCTTGAGCGCCACGAACAGGTCGCCGCTCTGCAGGCTGCGCGTGTCGGTGTGTACGCGCCCGATGCCCCGCGGCAACTCACCGGTGGTGCGAGCACCGCTGAGCCGACCCATGAGTGCGGTCAGGTCCTTCACGCGGGCACCTCCGGCATGGTGGCGGCGCGCTGCTGCAGCGCAGCGAGCGCCTGCGCCTGATCGGAAAAAACGGTCTTCACGCCTTGCACGTCCTGGTAATCCTCATGGCCTTTGCCGGCGATCAGCACCACGTCCTGCGGGCTGGCCAGCTGCACCGCCTGCGCAATGGCGGCGGCGCGGTCGGGTTCGATGCGCGCACGCGCCGGCTGGCGCAGCCCGGCGCGCATCTGCGCCAGGATGGCCAGCGGGTCTTCGCTGCGCGGGTTGTCACTGGTCAGCACCGGGTGCTGCGCTTCGCGCTCGGCCACGGCGGCCATCAGCGGGCGCTTGCTGGCGTCGCGGTCACCGCCGCAGCCCACCACCACCCAGAGCGCACCGCCGCGCTGCTGTGCCAGCGGTTGCAAGGCCTGCAGGGCTTTCTCGAGCGCGTCGGGCGTGTGGGCATAGTCCACCAGCACCAGGGGCTGGGCGGCCACGGGAGCGGGCACCTGCTCCATGCGCCCGGGTACGGGGGTGAGCGCCTGGCACGCCTGCACGGCGGCGGGCAATGACACACCCAGCGCACGGGCAGAAGCCAGCACGCACAGCAGGTTCGACACGTTGTAGCGACCCACCAGCGGCAACTCCAGTTCAAGCGGCTCGCCCGGCACGCCGGCGGCATCGCGCTCCACCAGCACCAGGCGCATGCCGTGGTCGGTGACGGCGACGGCACTCGCCACCAGCCGGGCGTCGCACGGCTGGCCGGCTTCGGCCATGCCCACGGCCCACACATCCAGCCCACGCGCGTGCAGGCGCGCGGCCAACGCGGGGCCACGCGGGTCGTCCACGTTCACCACGGCGGTGGCGAGACCGGGCCAGTCGAACAGCGCGGACTTGGCCGCCCAGTAGGCCTCCATGTCGCCATGAAAATCCAGGTGGTCCTGCGTGAAATTGGTGAACACGGCCACCCGGATCTGCGCCGCGTTGAGGCGCCCTTCCACCAGACCGATGGACGAGGCTTCGATGGCGCAGGCGCGCACGCCGCTGTCCACCATCTCGCGCAGGCGCGACTGCAGCAGCACCGGATCGGGTGTGGTCAGGCCGGTGGGCACCAGGGCGTGGGTGGTGTCACCGGCCAGCGGCGGCTGCCCGATGCCCAGCGTGCCCACCACGCCGCAGGGTGTACCGGCCGCCGCGAGCAGCTGGGCCGTCCACCAAGCGGTGGAGGTCTTGCCGTTGGTACCCGTGATCGCCACCAGCCCCAGCCGGCCGCTGGGATGGCCATGGAAAGCGCTGGCGATGGGACCGGCCAACGCTTTCAGGCCGGGAACCGCGAGCACCCGCGCGTCGTCGAAGCCGTAGGCCTCCACACCGGCCTGCTCGACCAGCACGGCGCAGGCCCCCGCCGCGAGGGCAGTCGCCACGAAACGCCGCCCGTCGGTGGCCGCGCCGGGCCAGGCCACAAAACCGTCACCCGCCCGCACCTGCCGGCTGTCGCACTGCAGCGATCCGGACACCTGCGCGCGCAACCAGTCGGCCACCTGGGCGGGGTCTTTCATCATCTGGAGCGCCATCAGAACGACTCCTCCACCACCTCGGTGACGATCTGCGGTTTGACGCTGATGTCGGGCTGCACGCCGAGGATGCGCAGGGTCTGTTGCACCGTTTCACTGAACACCGGTGCGGCCACCAGCCCCCCGTAGTACTGCCCGGTGCTGGGCTCGTCCACCATCACCGCCACCACGATGCGCGGGTTGTCCACTGGCGCCAACCCCACGAAGAAGCTGCGGTATTTCTTGTCGGCATAGCCCTTGCCTTCCTGCTTGCGGGCCGTGCCGGTCTTGCCGCCGACGGAGTAACCCATCGTCTGCGCCTTCGCCGCGGTGCCGCCGGGGCCGGCCGCCATCTCCAGCATCTTGCGCACCGACAGGGCATGGGCGGGGCTGAAGACCTGCGCACCCGTGACCGTGTCGTCGGTCTTGAGCATGCTGACCGGGATCAGTTCGCCGTCGCGGGCAAACACGGTATAGGCCTGGGCCAGCTGGAACAGCGACGCCGACAGCCCGTAGCCGTAGCTCATGGTCGCCTGCTCGATGGGGCGCCAGCTCTTGTGGGGCCGCAGACGCCCGCTCACCGCGCCCGGGAAGGGCAACTGGGGCTTCTGGCCGAAGCCGGCCTGCGCATAGCTCTCCCACATCTCCCGCGGCGACATCTGCATGGCCATTTTGACCGTGCCCACATTGCTGGATTTCTGGATCACCTCGTTGACCGTGAGCACGTTGTAGGAACGTGAATCGGAAATGGTGGAGCCACCGATGGCCAGGCGCCCGGGTGCGGTCTGGATCGGCGTCGTCGGCTTGACCAGTCCCTTCTCCAGCGCCAGCGCTGCTATGAAGGGCTTCATCGTCGAACCGGGCTCGAAACTGTCGGTCAGGGCGCGGTTGCGCAACTGCTCGCCGCTGAGGTTCTGGCGCCGGTTGGGGTTGTAGCTGGGGTAATTGGCCAGGGCCAGCACCTCGCCGGTGCGCACGTCAAGCACCACCACGCTGCCGGCGCGAGCCTTGTGCTCGCGCACCGCATCGCGCAGCTTCTGATAAGCGAAGTACTGCACCTTGCTGTCGATGGAGAGCTGAAGGTCCGGCCCGTCCACCGGCGGCACGACATCGCGCACGTCCTCCACCACCCGGCCCAGCCGGTCCTTGATGACGCGGCGCGATCCGCTGCGACCCGAGAGCTGCTCGTTGAAGGCCAGCTCAACCCCTTCCTGCCCGCGGTCTTCCACATTGGTGAAGCCCACCACATGGGCCGCCGCCTCGCCCTCGGGGTACTGCCGCTTGTATTCACGGCGCTGGTACACGCCCTTGATGCCCAGCGCCGCGATCTCCTTGGCCACCGGCTCGTCCACCTGGCGTTTCACCCACACAAACGTCTTGTCTTCGGGGCCCAGCCGCTTGCGCAGCTCGGGCAGGGACATCTCCAACAACTTCGCCAGCTTGGGCAACTGCGGGTCGTTCTTGTCCACATCTTCCGGGATCGCCCAGATGCTCTGCGCCACCACGCTGGACGCCAGGATCAAACCGTTGCGGTCGAGCACGCGGCCGCGGTTGGCCGGCAGTTCCAACGTACGGGCAAAACGCACCTCGCCCTGGCGCTGGAAGAACTCGTTGCCAAACACCTGGACATAGGCGGCGCGCCCGGCCAGGCCGGCAAAGGCAAAGGCCAGGGCAGCGACGATGAACTTGCTGCGCCAGACCGGGGTCTTGCTGGCCAGCAGCGGGCTGGCGCCGTAGCTGATGTTGCGGGTCACGGCGTGCCCCCTGCTGCAGCGGCACCCCGGGCGGGTGCGGCGTACACCGTGACATACTGTGTGATACCCGGCGTGACCGGGCGCATCTGCAACTGGCTCATGGCCAGTTGCTGCACGCGGGCCGAGGTCGCTTCGGCGCGCTTCTGCACCTGGAGCTGTTCGTGCTCGGCGTCCAGTCGGGTGGCTTGCGCCCGTGCACGGTCCAGCGCGGTGTAAAGCCGACGCGACTCGTACTGCGTGTGCACCAGGTAAAACGCGCTGGCCAGCAACACCAGCAGCAGCACGAGGTTCAGCCGGATCATGGCCGCCCCCCCACGCGCGCCGGCGCGTGGCTGGCGCTGCGGGTTGCGCGCATCATGCCGGTACCTCCGTGCGCTCGGCGACCCGCATCACGGCGCTGCGCGAGCGCGGGTTGGCCTGGATCTCGGCTTCGGAAGGCTTGACGCGGTGCACGCCGCGCAGCGCCATGGGCGCCGGTTCTGCAAAGGGGACGCGGCGGTCGACCACGGTGCGCGAATGGCCCGCCATGAACTGCTTGACGATGCGGTCTTCCAGCGAATGGAAGCTGATCACCACCAGCCGGCCATTCGGCTTGAGCACCCGAAGACTGGCCGCTAGCGCCTGCTGCAGCTCTTCCAGTTCGGCATTGATGAAAATCCGAAAAGCCTGAAAGGTGCGCGTGGCGGGGTCCTTGCCCGGCTCGCGGGTCTTGACCGCGCCAGCCACGACTTCGGCCAGCTCACGGGTGGTACGAAAAGGGCCCCGCTCCTGTCGGCGACGATCAATCGCCTTTGCAATCTGTTGAGCAAACCGTTCTTCGCCGTAATCACGGATCACCTCCGCCAGTGTGAGTACATCGGCCGTTTCCAGCCACTGCGCCACGCTCTGGCCGCGCGTGGTGTCCATGCGCATGTCCAGAGGACCATCGTGGCGAAAAGAAAAACCCCGTTCGGGGTCGTCAATCTGGGGAGAGCTGACACCGAGGTCCATCAGGACCCCGTCGACACTGGACGGGCCGACGGCCTCTAGGTGACAGAACCCCTCATGCCGGATGGAAAACCGACCGTCGCTGGCCGCCAGCGCTTCTGCGGCCGCGACCGCCTGGGGATCCTTGTCGAACGCCGTCAGCCGCCCACGCGGCGAGAGCTGCTCCAGCACCCGGCGCGAATGGCCCCCGCGCCCGAACGTGGCATCGACATAGTGTCCGTCGGGCTGCAGAGCGAGCGCCTGCACGGCCTCGTGCAGCAGAACGGTGTGGTGAATCCAGACGTCTTGCACCGCGGTCTTTCAGAAGGAGAAGTCTTTGAAGACATCGGGCATCTCGGCTTTCATGGCCTCGGCTTCCTGGTCGGCGTACACCTGGGCGTCCCACAATTCAAAATAGGCGCCCATGCCCAGCAGCACAGCGTCTTTGCGGATACCCGCGGCAGCGCGCAACTCGGGCGACACCAGCACGCGGCCCGAGGCATCCATGTCGACGTCCATGGCGTTTCCCAGGAAGATGCGCTTCCACCACTGCGCCTGCATGGGCAGGGCCGCAATGCGGTCGCGGAAGCGCTCCCATTCGTTGCGCGGAAAGACCATGAGACAGCCGTGCGGGTGCTTGGTGATGGTGAGCTGACTGCCAGCGCTGGCGCTCAGGACGTCGCGGTGCCGGGTCGGCACAGAAAGCCGACCTTTCCCATCAAGACTGAGAGAAGAGGCACCCTGAAACACCGCGGCATATCCTACAAAAACACTATTCACCACTTAATTGCACTTTTTTCCACTTTATCAGGAAAACTCGACCGTCCTCCTGACGGAGACATAATTTTTCAATAAAATCAATCACTTAGAATACAATTTGAAACAAGCGGCCGAGTCCAAGCAAAACAATCACTTACAACGGCGTCTGCACGTGGTGCATCAAAAACCGTGTTCAAAGTCACGGCGTTCAGCGGGCACAGCCGGGCCCATCTCGTGGCCAGGCGGCGCGGGATGTCCAGGTATCCAGCAGGGGCTGAAACAGCGCGCTCACGCCCCCCAAGATGCGGGGGCGGGCCAGCAGCAAAGGGGGCAGCGTCCCCCTGCTCTTTCAGAGGATGTAGCGCGAAAGATCCTCGTTGCGGCTGAGCTCGGCCAGGCGCCCGTTCACATAGTCCGCGTCCACCGTCACGGTCTGGCCCTGCAGGCGGGCGGCGTCGAAGCTCACCTCGTCCAGCAGGTGTTCCATCACGGTGGCCAGGCGGCGCGCGCCGATGTTTTCCGTGCGTTCGTTCACGTCGCAGGCGATCTGTGCCAGCTGGCGGATGCCCTCGGGCGTGAATTCCAGCGTCACGCCCTCCGTGGCGAGCAGGGCCTGGTACTGGCGCACCAGCGAGGCGTGCGTTTGCGTCAGGATGGCCTCGAAGTCGCCGACGGCCAGCGATTGCAGTTCCACGCGGATCGGGAAACGGCCCTGCAATTCGGGAATCAGGTCGCTCGGCTTGGCCAGGTGAAAAGCCCCGCTGGCAATGAACAGGATGTGATCGGTCTTGATCATCCCGTATTTGGTCGTCACCGTGGTGCCTTCCACCAGCGGCAGCAGATCGCGCTGCACGCCCTGGCGCGACACCTCGGCGCTGCCCGAGTCGCTGCGCGAGGTGACCTTGTCAATCTCGTCGATGAAGACGATGCCGTTCTGCTCGGCGTTGTGCAGGGCGCGCGTCTTGATCTCTTCCTCGTTGACCAGCTTGCCGGCCTCCTCGTCGATCAGCAGCTTCAAGGCTTCGGCTATTCTGAGCTTGCGGGTGCGCCGCCGTTCCTGCCCGAACTGGTTGAACATGCCACGCAGCTGCTCGGCCATGTCTTCCATGCCCGCAGGCCCGACGATGTCCATCGACGGGCGGGGCTCGGCCAGGTCGATCTCGATCTCGCGGTCGTTCAGCTGCCCTTCGCGCAGCTTCTTGCGGAAGGTCTGGCGCGCGGTGCTCTCGGGCGCGTTCGCCGCCGTCAGCGCGTGGGCCGGCTCGGCGCTGCGCGGCGGCGGGATCAGCGCGTCCAGGATGCGCTCCTCGGCGGCGTCTTCGGCACGTGCGCGCTGCTTGCGCATCTCGACTTCGCGGGTCTGCTTGATGGCAATGTCGGCCAGGTCGCGGATGATGGAATCGACGTCCTTGCCCACATAGCCGACCTCGGTGAACTTGGTGGCCTCGACCTTGATGAAGGGCGCGTCGGCCAGTCGGGCCAGACGGCGGGCGATCTCGGTCTTGCCCACACCGGTGGGGCCGATCATGAGGATGTTCTTGGGCGTGATCTCGGGGCGCAGTTTCTCGTCCACCTGCTGGCGGCGCCAGCGGTTGCGCAAGGCGATGGCCACGGCGCGCTTGGCGCCGGCCTGGCCGATGATGAAGCGGTCGAGTTCGGAAACGATTTCCTGCGGCGTCATGGAGGACATGGATGGGCTCGGTGCAGAAGGGTTGTCGGGATGGCGCCCTCAAGGGCGCCTGCGCTGCCGCTGGGCTGCGCGCGCACGGGGAGGCGTCAGAGCACCTCGACCGTGTGGTTCATGTTGGTGTAGATGCAGATCTCACCGGCGATGGCAAGGGACTGGCGCACCACGTCTTCCGCACTCAATTCGGTGTGGACGAGCAAGGCGCGGGCGGCCGACTGCGCATAGGCGCCGCCGGAGCCAATGGCCACGATGCCGTGCTCGGGCTCCAGCACGTCGCCGTTGCCGGTGATGATGAGCGAGGCGCTGTGGTCGGCCACGGCCAGCATGGCTTCCAGGCGGCGCAGCACGCGGTCGGTACGCCAGTCGCGGGTGAGCTCGATGGCCGCCCGCACCAGATGCCCCTGGTGCTTTTCCAGCTTGGCCTCGAAACGCTCGAACAGCGTGAAAGCGTCCGCGGTGGCACCGGCAAAGCCGGCCAGCACACGGTCGTGGTAGAGCTTGCGCACCTTGCGCGCCGTCCCTTTGACGACGACGTTGCCCAGCGTGACCTGGCCGTCGCCGCCGATGGCGACCTGCACACCGGTGGGGGTCTGTCGGCGCACGCAGACGATGGTGGTTCCGTGAAAAGTTTCCATAGGGCAAAGTAAATAAGGATGATCGAGCCGGGCTCAAGGATGAGCGCGAGGGGGATCCGTCCAGGGGCACCGCGGAACCGGCTCCGCCAGGCCGCCAGTGCCGCCCCAGGGGGTGACGCCAAAGGCGGCGCGGAGAGAGCCCAACACTAGTCGTTGCGCAACACCACCTTGGCGTACTCGGTGATTCCGATGACGTGGAAGAACGCCGACACCAGACGGTGTGCGTCCACAAACTGCACATGCCGGCCCTCCGCGTGATGCGCAGACACCCAGTTCAGCAGGGTGCCCGCGGCTGAAAAATCCACGCGAATGAGGTTGCGACACGAAATGATGAGCACATCGGCACCCGTGAGCCGGCGTTCCAGGGCCTCCAGCGTTGCCTGGGGATCGCCGCAAATGTCCCCCGACAGCTCCACCAGGCCCACCTGACTGAACTCGGAGACTTGCGAATCGATGCCCGAGTCCGCTGGAAAACCGGATGGTACGGCCTCCAGCACCGAATGCCCCACCACCGAGTGCCGAAAATCCCCCGCCTCCGCAGCACCGGGTGACGTCAGCGCCTGAAACTGGCAACGTGGCGGCTCCCAGCCGGGCGGCGACACCTCGTAGGTGACACAGAAATCCAGCGCGGTCAGTTCGAACTCGTCCGGGCAGTTCATCACACGCAGCACCGCCATGCGCAATTCCCACCAGAGCTGCTCCACATCGCGCCGCCCCGATGGGGTGAGCGACTTGAGCAGCTCGCGCAACTCGTTCGAACCCAGGAAAGCCAGCGACACTTCCTGGTCGCCCCAGAGGGTGAAGATGCCCAGCAAGGCCCGGGCGGCCTTGACATCGATACTGGCCAAGAGCGACCAGTCGAGCACCCAGGGCTGGCCGACACGCAGCAGCACCGTCTGCAGGGTTCCCACCGCATGGGCGTCCAGATCCGACTCGCACACCCAGACGGCGCGCGCGGCCGAGGCGGAAGGCTGCTGGGGCTTGCCAGACAGCTGTCGAACGATCTCGGGCATGTCGTACCACTGCGGCGCCGAGCGATTGAACCGGTTGATGAAGTCCACGGCCCGGTTTTCGAACGGCGTGAGCTGACCCGTGGCGCGGTACAGATCGAACAAGGTCAGCCAGTTCTGCTGCTGATCGATGCGGCTGCCGTCTCTGCCGTCTCCACTCAAGGTGTCCAGCAAACCCTTCTCGGCGCCGGCATCGTCGCCATTGGCGAAGCGGATGGCCGCCTCTTCCACCTCGGGGTCTTGCATCACCTCCTGAACATCCAGGGCAAAGAAGTGCGAAGCGGAGAAGGGTGAATGGGCCCCGCTCGCCTCACCGTTCAACGCCGGCGCCATGAGACCGGTACGCGCCGGTGAAGAGGCGGCGGAGGATGGCGCGCTGGCACCTTGCCTGCCCGGACTCGCGGGCGGTCTCTGCACGGCACCTCCAGCCGGTGGCTGGGTGCTCAGGGATGACATGGGCACCGTGTCCACCGCCGACGACCCGACTTCCGTGTCTTTGTACTGCTGCTCTCGGCGCCGCTCCTCATCGGGCGGGGGCTTGAGACTGCGCGGCGCGGCGGGCATCTTCGTCTGTTGCCCCCCACTGCTGAGCGTGGAGCCCGTGGCCAGGGAATCGGGGCCTTTCGTCTTCCACCACTGCATCGACATCTGCGCTTCGATCTCGTCGATCTTCTTCAGCGTCGTGGCGCGGTCGTCGGGCTTGGAGGGCAGGCTGCTCTGGAAGAAGGACGGGCGCACGCTCTGCCCTTCCTGCCCCGAGGCTTCGCGGCTGCGAATCTTGCGCAGCTGGTCGAATTCGCGCTTGCGCACAAAATCGTTGCGCCGCTTGCGCTCGATGATTTCCTTGAGCGCGGCTTTGCTGTATTCGCTTTCGCGGTCGGCCGTGCGCGTGTCCAGGTCCGACCAGCTGGTGGTCGGGTGGCGAACGAACTTCACCACCTTGGAGAGGAAGCCGCCGCTGGGATCGTCCTTGGACATGAAATGGAATGCCGGTGAAAGGGCTGAACGGGAGGCCCCGTCATCAATCCCCGAACATCTTTTGCTTCAGCTCCCGGCGCTGCTGGGCTTCCAGCGACAGGCTGGCGGTGGGGCGCGCCATCAGACGGCCCACGCCGATGGGCTCACCGGTTTCCTCGCAGTAGCCGTAGTCGCCCGAGTCGATGCGCGCAATGGCCTGTTCGATTTTCTTGAGCAGCTTGCGCTCGCGGTCGCGGGTGCGCAGTTCCAGCGCATGCTCCTCTTCGATGGTGGCGCGGTCGGCCGGGTCGGGCACCACCACGGTGTCTTCCCGCAGGTGCTCGGTGGTTTCGCCGGCGTTGGCCAGCATGTCGGCACGCAGCTGCGACAGCTTGCGTCGGAAATACGCCAGCTGCAGGTCGCTCATGTACTCGCTGTCGGGCATGGCGTGCACGTCCTGGTCGGTCAGCTGGTCAACCGACAGGGTTTTCCAATTGTTCACCCGCTGGGGATCTTTCTGGACGGAGGATGGCACGGGAGGGGTCATGACGGCACGTTCATTCATGTTGGAAAAGGTCGCCTTGGCGGCGTCGGGAGCGTGGGTGGGCACCACCGCGGCCTGCGTCATCTGCTCCATCATCACCTTCTTCGCTGCCCGCTTGCCCAAGGGACGGGCGGTGGGCTCGACAATGATGGGAGCAGGCGCCGCAGCGGTTGCGGCAGGCGTTGCGCCGGCCTTGGCCGACTTGGCGGCGGCGGCGCTGGCGGGAGACTTGACCGCAGCCAGGCCAGACTTCTGGCCGGCCGCCGGCACAGGGGCCGACGGCGAGGCCGGCGCTTTCGCCCCCGAGCTGGCAACAGGCTTCACGGCGGCCTTGCCGGCGGCTTTTTTGGCCGCTGGCGCCGGGGCGGAAGACACCTGGGTGCTGGCGGGTGCCGATGCTTTCCGGGTTGCGCCTTTGACGGGGGACTCGGCAGGTGCCTTCGTCCCGACGGACGCCGACGGTGTGGCGGCCGCGCCTGACGTGGCGCCGGAGGTGTCCGGTTTGCCTGCTTTCGCTGTGCTGATGGCCGAGGCTTTCACAACGGGTCTCCTGTTGATGCCTGACGGTGCGGGTTCGGGGGGTCGGGCGCTGCCGCGGGCTGGCACCTGCTGCGCGCTGATCTGCGCCGGCTGTGCCGGCTGTTCGACTCGGATACCCCGGGTGCGGTCGGGTCCACCAGACCGGTCAGCGCGAGCGCTGGATGCGGCCAGGGAACCCGGCTTGGGGCGCGATTGTAACGAGGTCGGCTTCGTGTCGTGCGACGCAGCCTCGGATCGAAAGCCCAGACGTTGGAGAAGCGAGACAAAGAGCATGGTCAGGTCCGGTTCAGCGGGCTGTCATGCGCTGTCGAAGGCGGCGTCGTTTCAAACGAGCGCCTGATCCAATCCCTGAACCAGGATGTCGCGCGGGAGGTCGAGGCCGATGAACACCATCTTGCTCACCCGCGGCTCCCCTTCGGCCCAGAGCGGCCCCAGATCGCTGCCCATCAACTGGTGCACGCCCTGGAAGATCACCTTGCGGTCGGTGCCCTCCATGTCGAGCACGCCCTTGTAGCGCAGCATGCGCGGACCATAGACCTGGACGATGGCGCCCAGGAAATCTTCCAGCTTGGCCGGGTTGAAGGGGCGCGTGGCACGGTAGACGAAGCTTTTCACATCGTCGTCGTGGTGATGGTGGTGTCCGTGACCTTCGTGCTGGTGCGAGGGGTGGTTGCAGGCTTCGCCCGGCGCGTGGTCGTGCCCCTCATGACCGTGCGCGTGGTCATGGTTGTGTTCGTCCTCTGTCTTGAGGAAGTCGGGGTCGATATCGAGCTTGGCGTTCAGGTTGAAGCCGCGCAGGTCGAACACCTCGCTCAGCGCCACCTCGCCGAAGTGCACCGCCCGCATGGGCGCGCGGGGGTTCATGTGCTTGAGGCGGTGTGTGAGGGCGTCCAACTCCCCGGGGGTGACCAGGTCGGCCTTGCTGATGAAGATCTGGTCGGCAAAGCCCACCTGGCGGCGCGCTTCCTGGCGGTCATCGAGCTGGGTCTGGGCGTGCTTGGCGTCCACCAGGGTGAGGATGGAGTCGAGCAGGTACTGCTCGGCCACCTCGTCGTCCATGAAGAAGGTCTGTGCCACGGGGCCGGGGTCGGCCAGACCGGTGGTCTCGATGACCACGCGGTCGAAGGTCAGCTCGCCCTTGCGTTTTTTCTCGGCCAGGTCCTGCAGGGTGGCGCGCAGGTCGTCACGGATGGTGCAGCAGATGCAGCCATTGCTCATCTGGATGATGTTTTCCTGCGTGTCGGCCACGAGGATCTCGTTGTCGATGTTTTCTTCGCCGAACTCGTTCTCGACCACGGCAATCTTCTGGCCGTGGGCCTCGCTGAGCACGCGCTTGAGCAGGGTGGTTTTGCCCGAGCCCAGAAAGCCGGTGAGGATGGTGGCGGGGATGAGTGACATAGAAGAAAAGGCTCGGACAACAGGGCGGGAATGGACGCTTTCGAGGGAGTGTATTCGACCTGTTTTTCAGAAAGTGTGCGGTGCGTCAATACCGGCCGCTTTCAGCCCGCCGCCTTCATCACGACCAGCCCCTTGAGGTATTCGCCTTCGGGAAACGTGAGGGTCATCGGATGGTCGCTCGCACCCCCCAACCGCTGGAGAATGGCGCCGTCCACGCCCGCGTCCAGCCCGGCAGAGGCCACGATCTTGTGGAACAGCTCCACACCAATGCCGCCCGAGCAGGAGAAAGTGAAGAGCACGCCGCCCGGTTGCAACAGTTTGAAAGCGAGGCGGTTGAGGTCTTTGTAAGCCCGCGCCGCGCGCTCGGCATGGGCGGCGGTGGGCGCCAGCTTGGGCGGGTCGAGCACGATGGCGTCGAACGGCCGGCCTTCGCTGAGGAACTGCCGCAAGGAGGCGTTCACGTCCGCATCCAGAAAGGTGGCGCGCGACGCCTCGAAACCGTTGAGCGCGACATTGGCCGCGGCCTGCTCCAGCGCCGGACCCGAGGAGTCGATGGAGGTAACATGTCCGGCTCCGCCGGCCAGGGCGGCCACGGTGAAACCGCCGGTGTAACTGAAGCAGTTGAGCACCTGGGCAAAGCCGAGCCGACGGGTGTATTCGAAGCAGACCTGGCGGCTGTCGCGCTGGTCCAGATAGTAGCCGGTCTTGTGGCCCAGGGCAATGTCGAGGCCCAGGCGCCAGCCGTGCTCGACCAGTTCAAACGCAGTGGCGCCACCGCCGCGCAGCCAGCCCGTGGCCTCAGGCAGGCCGTCGAGCTTGCGCGAACTGGTGTCGGAGCGCTCGTACAGGCGCTCGCAGCCGGTGAGGGCCAACAGACCATCGGCGATGGCGTCTTTCCAGCGCTCCACGCCGCAGGCCGTGAACTGCGCCACCAGCGTGTCGCCGTAGCGGTCCACGATCAGCCCGGGCAGGCCGTCCGATTCGCCGTGCACCAGCCGCAGCCCGTTGCTGTCGATGCCCAGGCAGCTGCGCAAAGCGATGGCCCGGGCCAGGCGCCCGCGCAGGAAGGCGGCATCGATGCGCTGCGCCTCATCAAAGCTCCAGGCCCGCACGCGGATGCGCGAGGTGGGCGAGAAAGCGCCCCAGGCGAGAAATGCGCCCTCGTGGCTCTCCACCCGCACGGTTTCACCGGCATCGGCACCGCCGCGGGCGATGGCGCCGTCGAACACCCAGGGATGCTGGCGCTGCAGCGAGCGCTCTTTGCCGGGCTTGAGTCGTATGGTTTTCATGGAATGGCGGTCGGGAGGCAGAAGGGGCCGAAAAACGAAAAAGCCGGGCATGGCCCGGCCTTGGCGCGCACTTGGGCGCCAGGTATCAGGGACGCAGGTAAACGTAGCCTTCGCGCGCCTGCAGGCGGGCCACCTCGTTCACGCCCGCCGGCACAACCTTGGCTTCCAGCGCCAGCTTGGAGGCGTCGATCTTGCGCGCCACCAGGGTGTTGTTGCACACGCGGAACTCCACACCGCGCGCAGCCAGTGCGGCAATGCTGCCAGCAAACGGCTGCTCCATCTGGTTGGTCGCGCCTTCGAGCAGGAAGTCGATGCCCAGACCGTGCGTGACGACCACGATTTTGGCGGTGGGGTCGGCGTCGAGGTGGTTGCGGATGTTGTTGAGCCCGCGCGAGGCTTGGGGAATGCCCTCGCTCATGTGGTAGACCACTTTGATGTTGTCCTGGGCCTGCGCTGGAGCGGCCGGAGCGGCCGGGGCCTGGGCCTGCGCTTGAAACGAGGTGGCCAGCACGGCCGACAGCAGGCAGGCTTTGAAGATCGGATGGGTCTTGAACACGGCGTGGCTCCGGTGGTGACAGAAGTGGTTGCTTATGGACGAATTGTCGGCCCGACGGGTCAAAATCCTACAGGGATTACCCGGCACGGCCGCGGACCAGGACCGGACCGGTGGGCGGCTGGGTGGCTGGATCGGTGACGGAATGTACCGCAGGCGCCGCCGGCTGGACTCCTGCGCCCGACCCGTTGCTGGCCGGCAGCGGCGCCCCGGGCGCGACCGGCGGCAGGGCATCTGGCCGCGAAGGGGCTTGCGCCCGCGGGTGCGCGGCGTCGTACACCCGCGCCAGGT
>JAGXRS010000299.1 GCA_018335615.1 Hydrogenophaga sp.
GGTCGAGCTGCACCTGCGCACCACCGCGCCCGCGGGCGCGGCCGGGCCGGGCATCGAGATCTGCGTGCGCGACCATGGCCCGGGGGTGCCGGAGGAGCAGCTGGCGCACCTGGCCGAGCCCTTCTTCCGCCCGGACACGGCCCGCACCCGCAGCGCCGGCGGCGTGGGCCTGGGCCTGCACCTGTGCCAGCTGGTGGCCCATGCCCATGGCGGCGGGTTGGTGGTGCGCAACGTGCACCCCGGCCTGGCGGTCACGGTGACGCTGCCGGGCCGCCTGCACGCTTGAAGTGCCGCATCTGCCGGGTCTGCCGGGTCTGCCGGATCCGTCGGGTGCGCCGCGTCCGGCCCTGTGCCATCGGGGCTTGACGCGTGTCACACCGTTCGCCCCCGGCTTGTGCCATGCTGACCCCCATGAACACGAACCACCCGACCCCTGCGCTGCCTGGTTTCGCCACCGTCCCCACCCGCTTCCTGTTCTTCACTGGCAAGGGTGGGGTGGGCAAGACCTCGCTGTCCACCGCCACCGCCATTGCCCTGGCCGACCAGGGGCTTCGGGTGCTGCTGGTCAGCACCGACGCGGCCTCCAATCTGGACGAGATGCTGGGCATCACGCTGTCCAACCAGCCGGTGCCCGTGCCCGACGTGCCGCGCCTGTCCGTGATCAACATCGACCCCGATGCGGCGGCCGATGCCTACCGACTGCGCGTGCTGGCGCAGCTGGACGCCAGCGCATCCGACGACGAGCGCCAGACCGTGCGCGAACAGCTGTCTGGCGCGTGCACCACCGAAATCGCCGCCTTCGACGAGTTCGCCGCGCTGCTGGCGGGCGGTGGCGCCGAGGGGAATGCCGGCGTGGCGTACGACCATGTGGTGTTCGACACCGCGCCCACCGGCCACACGCTGCGCCTGCTCAGCCTGCCCAAGGCCTGGACCGGCTTCCTCGCGGGCAACGATCGCGGCGCCTCCTGCCTGGGGCCGCATTCGGGTCTGAAGATGCAAGAGGTGCGTTTCAACGCCGCGCTGCAGGCCCTGAGCGACCCGGCCCTCACCACCGTGGTCCTGGTGACCCGCCCCGACCCGCGCCCCATGCGCGAGGCGGCCCGCACCTCGGAGGAGTTGCGCCACCTGGGGCTGGCGAACCAGCGCCTGGCGGTCAATGGCGTGTTCCACGCCAGCGTGCCCGACGATCCGGTGGCAAGGGCCATCGAAGCCCTGGGCCGTGACGCCATGGATCGGCTGCCCGACGCGCTGGCCGCGCTCCCGCGTGACGAAGTGCCGCTGCGTGCTTTCGACACCGTGGGCCTGCCGGCCCTGCGGGCGCTGCTCGGTGGCACCGAGCCGCCGAGCGCCCTGTCCGACCCCGGCCCAGGCACAACGTACCCACCCACCGTTCGCCCTGAGCCTGTCGAAGGACTCTCACCATCTTCGGCCACCGCTCAGGAAGGGGACGCCGAGCCCCTTTCCCGCATGGCCGACGAGCTGGCGGCGGTAGGCCACGGCCTGATCATGGTCATGGGCAAGGGCGGTGTGGGCAAGACCACCATCGCCGCCGCGCTGGCGGTGGGCCTGGTGCAGCGCGGCCACAGCGTGCACCTCACCACCACCGACCCGGCGGCGCATGTGGCCGATGCCCTGAGTGGCCTTTTGCCCGGTCTCAAACTCGGCCGTATCGACCCGCAGGCCGAGACGCAGGCCTACATCCAGAAGATCATGGCCACACGCGGCAAGGACCTGGACGAACAGGGCAGGGCGCTGCTGCTGGAAGACCTGCAGTCGCCCTGCACCGAAGAGGTGGCCGTGTTCCATGCCTTCAGCCGCGTGGTGAACGAAGCGCGCAGCGCCTTTGTGGTGCTCGACACCGCGCCCACCGGCCACAGCCTGCTGCTGATGGACGCCACCGGCGCCTACCACCGCCAGATGGTGCAGCAGTACGAGGGCAAGACCGGTGGCAAGGGCCCGCACATCATCACCCCGCTCATGCGCCTGCAAGACGCGTCGATGACGCGGGTGGTCATCGTCACCCTGCCCGAGGTGACACCGGTCAGCCAGGCCGCCGCGCTGCAGGACGACCTGCGCCGCGCCCACATCGAACCCTGGGCCTGGGTGATCAACAAGAGCATCGCCGCCACCGGCACCACCGACCCGCTGCTGCAGGCCCGCCTGGCCGGCGAAATCCGGCAGACTGCGCGGGTGGCCAACGGGCTGGCGCAGCGCACCTTCGTACTGCCCTGGTTGCCCGAGCCGCCCGTGGGCGTGGCCGCGCTGGGGGCGCTGGTGGCCGCATCCGGCACGGCCTGAGCGCCTGGACCCACTCGTTCAGTTCGCCGCGGGGATGAGCGCGAAGCGGTGACGAGGCGGCGCTGGCGCGGCACAGCGTTAAGACCTGCGCCGCGTCGCCGCCGTGCCTCAGCCCTCTCTCACATCGATGCTTCCAGCATCGCGCGGTAGTCGTCTTCGGTGGCGATGCGCGGATTGGTCTTGTGGCAGTGGTCGGCCATGGCGCCGGCGATCACGCGGTCAAAGAGCGCGGGCGTGACGCCCAGGGCACCCAGCCCGCTCGCCAGGCCCAGGCGGGCGCCCATGTCGCGCACGGCTTCGGCCACATCGCCTGCACTGCCCAGGCCCATGGCGTGGGCCATGCGCTGCAGGCGGCGGTCTTTCTGCATCGAATCGGCGGCGGCGTTGAAGCGGATCACGGCGGGCAGGAACAGGGCGTTGAGGGTGCCGTGGTGCAGGCGCGGGTCCACGCCGCCCAGGCTGTGGCTCAGGCTGTGCACGCAGCCCAGGCCTTTCTGGAACGCCATGGCGCCCTGCATGCTGGCGCTCATCATGTTCAGGCGTGCTTCGCGGTCCTGGCCATCTTTGGTGGCGCGCTCGATGTGGGCCCAGCCACGCTCCAGCCCGTCCAGCGCAATGCCGTCGGCTGGCGGGTTGAAGGCCGCCGACATGAAAGTCTCCATGCAGTGGGCGATGGCGTCCATGCCGGTGGCAGCGGTGAGCATGGGGGGAAGGCCCAGCGTCAATTCGGGGTCGAGCAGGGCGGTCTTGGGCACCAGGTGCCAGCTGTGGAAGCCCAGCTTTCGGCCGTCGTCCACGATGAGGATGGCGCCGCGCGCCACTTCGCTGCCAGTGCCGGCGGTGGTGGGCACGGCAATGAGCGGCGGCACGGCGGCGGTGATCTTGGGCGAACCGCCTTCGATGGTGGCGTAGGTCTTGAGCGGCCCTTCGTGTGCGGCCGCAATCGCCACGCCCTTGGCGCAGTCGATGGCGCTGCCGCCGCCCAGCGCGACCAGGCCGTCGCAGCCCTGGTCGCGGTAGATCGCCACGGCCGCGCGCACGGCGGCTTCGGTCGGGTTGGACGGCGTCTGGTCAAACACCGCCGGTTGCAGGCCGGGCAGGGCCGCGAGCGCCTGGTCCAGCAGGCCGGCAGCTTTCACCCCGGCGTCGGTCACCACCAGTGGGCGGCCGATACCGGCGCGTTCGCACTCGGCCTGCAACTGCGACAGCGCGCCAAAGTCGATCAGGATGTTTGTCACGTAGAGGATCTGGGCCATGGGTGTCTCGGGTTATGGTGCGGGGCGCTGCATGTCAATGCCGGCCAAAAACTATACGACCGAGCCGTGGCCGCGCCAATGCGCCACCGGCTGCACCGGTCGCCCACAAGACAGTTCATGCACCCGCACCCCAGATCCTGCACCTTTCTCATGCCATTCATTAAAGAGTAACTTACATCACTGAGCCATGAGCCACCCATCACATCCTCGCAGCCTGCTCACCACCGTGATGCGGAGCGTGCTCGACAGAATGGCCCGCGCCGGGCACATGCCCCTGCACGCCTTGTCACCCACACAAGCCCGCCTGGCATACGAAGCCGGCGCCGGCGTACTCGACATTCCCGCCCACAAGCTCGCCCGAGTACAGGCGTTGCGCATTCCCGTGCGCGACGGCCATGCGCTACCTGCGCAGCTGTTCGCTCCCGCCACCGAAGATCCACTGCCGGTGCTGCTGTACCTGCATGGCGGCGGCTTCACGATTGGCAGCGTGGCCAGCCACGAACCCTTGTGCCGGCACCTGGCCCATCTGGGACGCTGCGCGGTGGTGTCCGTGGACTACCGGCTGGCCCCCGAGTGGAAATTTCCCACCGCCGTGTTTGACGCCTGGGACAGCCTGGCCTGGCTGCGCGAACAGGCCGGCACACTGCGGCTGGACGGCTCACGCATCGCCGTGGGGGGAGACAGCGCGGGCGGCACGCTGGCGGCCGTCACTGCCATCGCGGCCCGCGACGCCGGCTGGCCGCTGGCGCTGCAGTTGCTGTTCTACCCCGGTTGTGCCGGCCACCAGGACACACCCTCGCACCACACCTTCGCCAAGGGCTTCCTGCTAGAAGAGCCGCACATCCGCTATTTCTTCGGCCACTACCTGCGCAGCGAGGCCGACCGTGATGACTGGCGATTCGCACCACTGGACGGGGTGGACGAGCACGGCCAGCTGCGCGATCTCGACGGCGTGGCACCCGCGTGGTTCGGGCTGGCAGAATGCGACCCGCTGACCGACGAGGGCATGCTGTACGCCGACCGCCTGCGCATGGCCGGCGTGGCCGTGGACCTGGAAATTTACGCCGGTGTCGTGCACGGTTTCATCAATTTCGGGCGCGCCATTCCGCAGGCGCTGACGGCCCATGCCGACGCCGCACGCGCCCTCAGACACGCTTTTGGAGTTTCCGCATGACCGCCATCCAACGCTCGGACTTTCGCTTTTTTCATCGCCTGCGCGTGCGCTGGGCCGAGGTGGACATGCAGAAAATCGTGTTCAACGCCCACTACCTGATGTATTTCGACACCGCCATTGCCGACTACTGGCGCGTGCTGGCGCTGCCCTACGAGACGGCCATGCACCAGCTGGAAGGCGATCTGTACGTGGTGAAGGCCACGGTGGAGTTCCACGCCTCGGCCCGGGTGGATGACCAGATCGAGGTGGCCATGAAGTGCAGCCGCATCGGCACGTCATCCATGACCTTCAACGGCGCCATCTTCCGGGGCGACGAGCACCTCATCAGCGGCGAGATCGTCTACGTCTTCGCCGACCCGACCACCCAGACTTCGCGCCCGGTACCGCCCCGCTTGCGCGACATCCTCATGGGTTACGAAGCCGGGGAAGACATGGCCGAACTGCGCGTGGGCGACTGGGCCACGCTGGGCAGCGACGCGCGTGCCCTGCGAACGGCCGTGTTCGTGGAAGAGCAGCGCATCCCGAAAGAACTCGAATGGGACGACGCCGACCCGCAGGCCCTGCACGCGGTGGCCTACAACCGGCTTGGCCAGGCCGTGGCCACCGGCCGGCTGCTGCCGAGCGAAGGCGGGGTGGCCAAGATCGGCCGCATGGCCGTCAACCGGGTGCTGCGTGGTTGCCACCTCGGTGGTGAGGTGCTGCAGGCACTGATGCATGCGGCCGGTGCGCGCGGCGACCACGAAGTGATGCTGCATGCCCAGCGCAGCGCCGTGGGCTTTTACACGCGCCAGGGCTTCCGGCCCCGGGGTGAGCCTTTCGAAGAGGCGGGCATGGAGCATCTGGAGATGTTCACGACCCTGTAAGGGCTGCGCAGTTGGCGCCCCACCCATCCAGATCGGGCAGGGCGAAGGGCCCTCTGTCTCTGCGTTGGGCCACACCCGGCGGGGGCGCTTCAGCGGCTCACCACTGCAGGGTTTCGTGGCGAGCGGCCGACAGCGTCCAGCCCGTGGCATGGCCGTCTTCACTGCCGGCCTCTTCGTGGGTATGTGTCCATTCGTGAAGGTTCACGACCCAGCGCGATGCGCCAGCACCTGCGCGCTCGTGGCCACCCGGGGCAGGCGCAGCGCGCAGCACCAGACTGCTGCGGGTACCGTAGCGCTGGCCCGGCATCCGGACGAACGGGCTGGACAGGGCGCGCTCCCAGTGCAGCGGTGCGCCCGTGGTCGGCAGGTCTTGTTCGTCGGCTGGGCTCTGGTTGCTTAGCGTGCGGCTCAGTGGCTCGATCCAGTGGGTGGCATTCGGGTGCTGTGCAGCCAGCCGGGCCGATTCGGCCACGGCCTGCTTCAGTTGGGTCGTCTTGGGCCAGGGCGTGTCGAGTGTGGCGTTCGATAGACCGTAGACGCCGGGTGGCAGTGCGCGGGCATGCAAGCGCGGGGACCCGGCTGCATGCGGTTGTGCCGGGTCGCGGTTGCCGATCCAGGCCCACGACCCGGCCTGGGCATCGCCCACCACCAGGTTGAATCCCCCGTAGGCGGCGGGATCAAGGGTCTCGGCCAGGTCTTGCCAGCCCATGTCGCCCGACAGCCAGCGGGTGGGCAGTTCGCCCCGGCTGCGCCGTCCGGATCCTGGCTGGGCTTCGCGCACGTTCGTGAGCATCGCCACGCGGCCACCGGTGCCCACCCCCAGCCAGGTGCCGCCGTCGCGCAAGTCGCGTCCGGCCACCACCTCGCGCCCAGCGGACGCGGTCCACCGGTGCAAGGGGGCGGTGGGGCGGTCCAGGAACTCGTCCCGGTTGCCCGCGATCAGCAGCGGACAAGCGGGATGGACGTCCAGGGCGAAAGCGATCAGGCACATGCCCGTCCGTCTCCGGGGGTCAGATGTCGGCCAACAGCGGGTAGGGCAGGGGCAACAGCGTCAGCGCCGCGCCGCCGGGCTGACCGGCCGTCAGCGTTCCGCCCGCAGCCGCGGCGGTCTGCATCGACACCATCGCGTGCCATTCACCGGCGGGAGAAGCCGCCGCGGCGGCCACGGTGCCGCAGGCTTGCTCGGCGTCGCTGTCATGGAAGACATCCTGGCCCACGGCCAGCGCCTCGGCACAGCTGACCAGGTAGGCGCGGCGCTTGAGCGTGCCGCGGAACTGGCTGCGGGCCACCACTTCCTGCCCGGGGTAACAGCCTTTCTTGAAGTTCACGCCGCCAATAGATTCGTAGTTGAGCATCTGCGGCACAAAAGCCTCCACGACCGGCTGCGTGAGCGTGACCACCCCGCTCATCACGTCGAGCCATTGCCAGGTCGCCGTCTCCAGCGCCGGGCCGGCGGGGCGCTCGGTCGCCACACCCGGTGCACGGGGCGCGACCCACAGGGCGCGTTCGACACCCTGGGCCGGGTACAGGCGCACCCAGCTGGCATCTCCCTCTGCCTGGGCCGACCAAGGCTGCGTGGGCAGGGCAGGAGAAAGGGAGCCGGCCACGCCACACACCTCAAAGGCATCGCTGGCGTCTGACAGCTTCACCTGCGCCCGCAACACGAACATGGACAGGCGCTTGAGCGTGGCGGGCAGCAGATCGCGGCTGCAGACCAGCAAGACATCGTCGTGGCTGCGTTTGAAACCGATGAAGCTCGCCGTCATGCGGCCCTTGGCTGTGCAGAAAGCGGCCAGACGGGCTTCGGACAGGCCCAGCAGGGCAAAGTCCTGCGTCAGCTGCCCCTGCAAAAACTTGGCGGCTTCCGCGCCGTGGGCCCGAATGATGCCCAGGTGCGGCAGCATGGCCACACCTTGCAGACCAGCGGCCATTGTGGCCAGGGAAGAAGTGCCAGAAGGAAGGGTCATGGGGGACGGTTCAAGGATGCGGAGGGCTCGATTATGATCATCCGCCCACCCCGCCGCATCGCGTGCACCGGTGCATGACGCTGCCAGCAGGGTCATGCCGGCGCCTTCTTTCCTTCCCAGTCATTCCCATCGTTTCGTGATCCGCCTGCTCAAGCTCCTCTTTCTGTTCACGCTGCTGGCCAGCGTGACGTTGGCGGGGCTGGGCGTCTGGTGGCTGCAGCGCCCGCTGCCCCTCGCCCCCGCGGCCCTGGAAAACCAGATGCTGGACGTCGAGATTGTCCCCGGTACCTCGGCACGGGGCGTGGCCGACCGGCTGGTGCAATCGGGCGTCCAGACACCCCCGGTGCTGCTCTTTGCCTGGTTCCGGCTGTCGGGGCAGTCCCGTGACATCAAGGCGGGCAGCTACGAATTCGCGCCGGGCACCACGCCCCGGGCGCTGCTCGACAAATTGGTGCGTGGCGAGCAGGCGCTGCGCAGCATCACCCTGGTGGAGGGGTGGAACATCCGCCAGGTGCTGCAGGCGGTGCGCAGCTCGCCCGAGCTCACGCAGGACATCGACGGTCTGTCAATGGCCGAGCTGATGACCCGCCTGGGCTACCCCGATCGCCACCCGGAAGGGCGCTTCTTCCCGGACACCTACCGCGTGCCCAAGCGCAGCCCGGCGTCGGTGGTGCTGCGGCAGGCGGCGCAGGCGATGGACCGGCGGGTGGCCGAGGCCTGGGCGCTGCGCGCGCCCGACTCGCCCCTGCGCTCGCCCGACGAGGCGCTGATTCTGGCGAGCATCGTCGAGAAAGAAACCGGTCTGGAGCGCGACCGGGGCCTGGTCGCCGGTGTGTTCACCAACCGGCTGCGCATCGGCATGCGCCTGCAGACCGACCCCACGGTGATTTACGGGCTGGGCGAGCGGTTTGACGGCAACCTGCGCCGTGTCGATCTGCAGACCGACACGCCCTACAACACCTACACCCGCGCCGGCCTGCCACCCACGCCCATTGCCATGCCGGGGTGGCGGTCGCTGCTGGCCGCGGTGCAGCCGGCCCAGACACCCGCCTTCTACTTCGTGGCGCGCGGTGACGGCTCCAGCCAGTTCAGCACCACGCTGGAAGAGCACAATGCCGCGGTGCGCCGCTACATCCTGAAGCGTTGAACCATGCGCCATGGCCGTCGCCCGACCGCCCCCCATCCACCAGCATTCCCACAGCCATGTCCGATCGCGGTCTATTCATCAGCTTCGAGGGCATCGACGGCGCCGGCAAATCGACCCATGTCCAGGCGCTGGCCGATGCATTCCGGACCGCAGGGCGCCACGTCACGCTCACGCGCGAGCCCGGAGGCACACCGCTGGCCGAGAAGCTGCGGGCCCTGGTGCTCAACGACCCGATGGACCCCTTGTGCGAGGCGCTGCTCATGTTTGCCGCCCGGCGCGACCACCTGCGCCAGGTGATCGAGCCCGCGCTGGCGCGTGGCGATGTCGTGTTGTGCGACCGCTTCACCGACGCCACCTTTGCCTACCAGGGCCACGGCCGGGGTTTCGATTTGCAGGTGCTGCGCCAGCTGGAGGCCTGGGTGCAGGCACAGCCCGGTGATGCAACCCGTTGCCGGCAGCCCGACCTCACGGTCTGGTTCGACCTGGCGCCCGAGGTGGCGGCAGCCCGACTGGCCGGCGCGCGTCTGCCCGACCGGTTCGAGTCCCAGCCCGCGTCCTTTTTTGCCCGCGTGGCCCAGGGCTATGCCAGCCGCCTGGCCGAGCAACCCGCGCGCTTTGTGCGCGTGCCGGCCGACCAGCCGGTTACGGCCGTCTGGCGCGACGTGCGCCAGGCCTTCACCCAACGCGGCTGGCTGCCCGACGAGGTGCCCCATGGCTGAGTCCGCACCACTCGCGCCCTGGCTGCAGCGCCAGCTCGACGGCCTGCTGTCCCAGCGCGGTCACGCGCTGTTGCTCGCCGGGCCTTCCGGCCTGGGTCAATACGAGCTGGCGCTGGCGCTGGCGCGGGTCTGGCTGTGCGAAGCGCCGGGTCAGCACGGCGCCTGCGGCCAGTGCGGCAGCTGCCACGCCATTGACGTGCGCACCCACGCCGACCTCTGCGTGCTCATGCCTGAAACGCTGAGCCTTGAACTTGGCTGGCCGCTGGACGAGGGCGCCCAGAAAGAGATCGACGACAAAAAGCGCAAACCCAGCAAGCTGATCCGGGTGGAGGCGGCGCGCGAGGCGGTCAGTTTCACCCAGTTCACCCGTTCGCGCGGTCGAGCCAAGGTGGTGCTGGTCTACCCGGCCGACCGCATGAACATGGAATCGGCCAACACGCTGCTCAAGACGCTGGAAGAGCCCGTCGGTGAGGTCCGTTTTGTGCTCGCCACCGAAGCCGCCCACCAGTTGCTGCCGACCATTCGCAGCCGTTGCCAGGGCCATGCGATGGCCTGGCCCGACGCAGACGAGGCGCTGACCTGGCTGCAGCAGGCCTCCACCGGCCTGTCCAAGCCCGCGTCAGGCGTCGAGCGTGAGCAAGCCCGCGTCTGGCTGCAGGCCGCCGGCGGCCGTCCCGACGATGCGCTCGACTGGGCGCGCAGCGGGCTGAATGCCCAGACCTGGACCGATCTGCCCCAGGCGCTGGCCCGCGGCGACTGGACGCTGATGGCCGAGTGGACGCCCAGCCGGCAGCTGGCGGTGCTGCAAAAGCTCTGCCACGACCTGATGGCACGGGCCGCTGGCGCCGCGCCGCGTTTCTTCCCGGTCGAGTGCCTGCCCCGTGCGCCGCGCTGGGGTGCGCTGTCCAGCTGGTCCCGTGAGCTGATGGCCGCCGCCCGCACGGTGGAACATCCGTTCAATCCCGGTCTGATGCAGGAAGCCTGGGCCGCCCACACCCGGCAGGTGCTCGGCGCCGCTGACCACCAGGCGCCAGCCGCCACCCGGGCGGCGCATTCCCGCTAAACTCAAACGCCATGAGCACCTCTGCACACCCCTCGGCCAACGCTGCGCGACCGAGCGTGATCCAGCTGTCCATCAAGGAAAAGGCTGCTCTGTATGCCGCCTACATTCCTCTGTTTGCCGATGGCGGCATTTTCATTCCTTCGTCCCGGGACTACCGGCTGGGCGACGATGTCTACGTGCTGCTGAGCCTCCCCGACGATCCCCAGCGCTATCCGGTGGCCGGCAAGGTGGCCTGGATCACACCGGCGAAAGCGCAAGGGGGCCGCACGCAGGGCGTGGGCATCCGGTTTCCTTCCGACGAAAAGTCCCGTCTGCTCAAGCTGAAGATCGAAGAAATCCTGGGTTCGCACCTCGGCTCCGATCGGCCGACCCAAACCATCTGAACGGGCTCCGGCTGTCTTCGCGCGGAACCTGCAGGCCGCCGTGGTTCGTCCGTGCGCCCGCTGGCTCCATTCTGTCTGCCCATGTTTACCGATTCCCACTGCCACCTCAATTTCCCTGAACTGCGCGAACGGCTGCCCGAGGTGCTGGCGGCCATGGCCCAGGCCCAGGTCGACCGCGCCTTGTGCATCTGCACCACGCTCGAAGAATTCGCCGCGGTGCATGCGCTGGCCCGGGAGCACCACAACCTGTGGGCCACGGTGGGCGTGCACCCGGACAACGAAGGGGTGCAGGAGCCCAGCCTGGATGACCTGATCGAGCGCGCAGCCTTGCCCCGCGTGGTGGGCATTGGCGAGACCGGACTGGACTATTACCGCCTGGGGGAGCGCAGCATCGGCGACATGGCCTGGCAGCGCGAGCGTTTTCGCACCCACATCCGAGCCGCCCGGCGCACCGACCTGCCCCTGGTCATCCACACCCGCAGCGCGTCCGACGACACGCTGGCGCTGTTGAGGGAAGAGGGTGGATTCCAAGGGTCTGCGGCCGGTGGTCTGCCGACTGCGCGCGGCGTGTTCCACTGCTTCACCGAAACCCAGGCCGTGGCGCATGCGGCACTGGAACTGGGTTTCTACATTTCTTTCTCGGGCATCCTGACCTTCCGCAATGCCGCCGACCTGCGGGAAGTGGCCCGTCTGGTTCCGCTGGACCGTCTGCTGATCGAGACCGACAGCCCCTACCTCGCGCCCGTGCCGTACCGCGGCAAGACCAACTCGCCCGCTTACGTGCCTTTCGTTGCCCGGCAGATCGCCGACATCCAAGGCTTGCCCGTCGAAACCGTCGCGCAGCGGTCCAGCGAGAATTTTGATCGGCTCTTCAGTCGCGTCGTCTCAGGCGTATGAGGGAGGCAACATGAACGCAGCAAAAAGAATCATGTTTTCGTTCGTGTTGGCTTGCTGCAGCGGTGCCGTGCTCGCCAACCCGGCGACCGACTATTTCCGGGCCATTCTGCGCGACAACGAGTCGGCGGTGATCGCTTTCACGCTACGCGGCTTTGATCTCAATGTGCGCAACGAAAAGGGCGAACCCGGGCTGACGCTGGCGCTTCGCCTGGGTTCGCTGTCGGTGGCCGATTTTCTGCTCACGCAGCCCAATGTGGACGTGGAGGCGCGTAACCCGCAAGGGGAAAGTGCGCTGATGATGGCGGCCCTCAAAGGCCACCTGTCACAGGCCCAGCGCCTGATCGCGCGCCGCGCCGAGGTCAACAAGCCAGGCTGGACACCATTGCACTACGCCGCCACGGGCGACACGCCCAGCAGCGTGGCCATGGTGCGCCTGCTGCTGGAGCACCACGCCTACATCGACGCGGAGTCGCCCAACCGCAGCACGCCACTGATGATGGCGGCGCACTACGGATCGCCTGCCGTGGTCCGCTTGCTGCTGGAAGAGGGCGCCGATCCACTGCTGCGCAACGAGCAAGGCCTCACGGCCATTGACTTTGCCCAGCGAGCACAGCGCGCCGAAGCGGCCGCCCTGATCGCCGCCGCGATTCGGGGGCGCCAACCCGCCGGGCGCTGGTAAGCCACGTCGCGGCTGTCCGGCAGGGCATAAACCGGTGCCGCGCGCCTACGTGCAATTACGTAAGGACCGGGCGCCTGTTTCAGCGTCCAATGGCAGGGATCGCATCCGGCGGTGAATGCCGTGCGAGCGACCGGGCTGGAAGGGGCCCTGTTCACCATAACTCTGGAGACCGAATGACCAACAAAGACATGCAAGACATCATCGGGGGACTGGCGCTGACCGCGCTGGGTGTGTTTGCCGCCGTGCACGCACAGACCTACGAATTCGGGTCGTTGACCCGCATGGGGGCAGGCTACTTTCCCGTCGCACTGGGCGTGATCCTCGCCCTGCTGGGGCTGCTGATTGCTGTTCCAGCCTTTTTCCGTCGCGGGCAACCCATTCGTGTCGAATGGAAAACGTTCGCACTGGTGATGGGGGGCATTGTCGCTTTCGCGCTGACGCTCAAGGTGCTGGGCCTGGTGCTGGCCACGGCGCTGTCGGTCGTCATCTCCTCGCTGGCCGACCGCGATACCCGCTGGAAAGGCCGGATTTTTCTGGCGATCGGGGTGGCCGCTGTCACCTACGTCGTGTTCAGCATGGGCCTGAGCATGGTGCTGCCGATCTGGCCATGGAGCCTGTGAGCGCCTGACCTGAACCCAACAACACAACAGAGACACCGCTCATGGACATTCTCAACGGTTTGATGCTTGGCCTGGAATCGGCGATGCAGCCGGTCACGCTGCTTTATTGCTTTATCGGGGTTTTTCTCGGCACGCTGATCGGCGTGCTGCCCGGCATTGGTGCCCTCGCCACCATTTCCCTGCTGCTGCCCATCACGTACCACATCCCGCCAACCGCGGCCATCGTGATGCTGGCGGGCGTGTACTACGGCGCACAGTACGGCGGCTCCACCGCCTCGATTCTGCTCAATCTGCCCGGCACACCGTCCTCGGCGGTGGCCTGCCTGGACGGCTATCCCATGGCCAAGCAGGGAAGGGCAGGCGTGGCCCTGTTCATGACCACCATCGCGTCTTTCGTGGGCTCCATGCTGGGCATTCTGGCGCTGATCCTGTTTTCACCGTCGATTGCCGAACTCGGGCTGAAATTCGGCCCGGCCGAGTACTTCTCCATGATGCTGCTCGGGCTGATCGCCGCCTCGACCATGGCCTCGGGCTCGCCGGCCAAGGGCTTGGCCATGGTGGTGCTGGGCTTGCTGCTGGGCACGGTGGGCACCGACGTCAATTCGGGTGTGGCCCGTTTCGATTTCGGTGTTCCGGAGCTCATGGATGGGATCAACCTGGTGGCGTTGGCCATGGGCATCTTTGGCGTGTCCGAGGTGATCTCCAGCATCAACCAGGTGCGCGAGTCCGAAGTCAAGGAAAAGATCACCATGCGCACCATGATGCCCACGCGCAAAGACGTGCGTGATTCCATCATGCCCATGCTGCGCGGCACCGGTATTGGCAGCTTCTTCGGTGCCTTGCCCGGCACGGGTGCCTCCATTGCGTCGTTCATGTCGTATGCGGTGGAGAAAAAGATCGCCAAAGATCCGAGCCGTTTCGGCAAGGGCGCCATCGAAGGCGTCACGGCGCCCGAGTCCGCAAACAACGCAGCGGCACAGACCGCTTTTGTGCCCACGCTGTCGCTGGGCATCCCGGGCGACGCCGTGATGGCGCTGATGCTGGGTGCACTGATCATCCACGGCATCCAGCCTGGTCCTTTGCTCATGACCCAGCAACCCGAGCTGTTCTGGGGCCTGATCGTGAGCTTTGGCATCGGCAACATCATGCTGATGGTGCTGAACCTGCCACTGATCGGTGTTTGGGTGGCCATCCTGCGCATTCCGTACCGCGTGCTGTACCCAGCCATCCTGGTGTTCATCAGCCTGGGCGTCTACAGCGTGAACAACAACACCTTCGACGTTCTGATGGTCGCTGCCATTGGTGCGGTGGGCTATGCCATGGCGGTGCTCAAGTTCGAGGCGGCTCCCATGCTGCTGGGCTTCGTTCTGGGCCCGTTGATGGAAGAAAATCTGCGCCGCTCGTTGCTGCTGGCCCGTGGCGATCTGATGACCTTCATCGAGCGTCCCATCAGCGCGGGCCTGCTGGGTTTTGGCGCAGCCTTGCTGCTGTGGTCCATCTGGGGTGCGCTCAAGCGCACCGTGCGTGCCAGCGAATTGAAGAAAGACTTCCCGGAAGCCGCTTGAAGGTCTTGAACAGGCACATAACGGTCCAATAGACCGATCCAACGGGGCGCAGGCCCCGTTGGATTTCGCCTCACGATATTCCACGATGTATATTATGTTAAGTTTTAACGGTGTTTTGAGCCTCTCTTCTGGCGTGAGACTTGCTGTAACACCCTGCTTCAAGGTCGCACCCGGCCATTGGCACGGGGAAACACCGACGTGGTGCATCCGAGCGGCACCGAATGGCCGCCCTACAATGATCCTCATGTAGTACCGGTCGGTCTCTGCGACCGTCATAGGCGTCGTTGAAATTTTCCAAGGAATGTATGAAAAGCCTGTTTCTTTCCCTGACCGTCGTTGCAGTGGCCACATTGGCCGGCTGCGGCAAAAGCGACACCACCAGCAACACGGCGGCAGCGCCCGCGTCCACTGCGCCGGCCGCACCGGCACAACGCCCGGAACTGAAGGTGGCGATCGATCCCACCTATGAGCCCTTCACCTTCAAGACGCCAGACGGCAAGCCCACCGGTTTCGATGTGGACATCGCCGAGGCGCTCTGTGCCGAGATCCAGCGCCAGTGTGTCTACGTCGAGCAAGTCTGGGACAGCATGATCCCCGGCCTGCAGGCAAAGAAATACGATGTCATCGTGAGTTCAATGTCGATCACGGAAGATCGGCTGAAGGTGGTTGACTTCACCGACAAGTACTACAACACGCCCAGCCGCATCGTGGTCAAGAGCGACACACCCTTCACCGATATCGCCTCTCTCAAGGGCAAAAAGATCGGGGTGCTCAAAGGCAGCACGCAGGAAAAATACGCCATGGGTGAGCTGCGCCCAGCGGGTGTTTCCATCGTGCCCTACGAGGCACAGGATCAGGTCTATCTGGACATCAAGTCCGGCCGCCTGGATGGCACGGTGGCCGATTCGGTCGAGGTCACGGGTGGCTTCCTCAGCAAGCCCGAAGGTCAGGGGTATGGCTTCGTTGGCCCCGTCCTCAACGATGTGAAGTACTACGGCTCCGGCGTGGGCATTGCCCTGCGCCAGGGGGAAACCCAGCTCAAGGACGAGCTCAACGCCGCGATCAAGGCGATCCGTTCCAACGGAACCTACGACACCGTCAGCAAGAAGTACTTCGACTTCGACGTTTACGGCGACTGACGCCTGCGCTGACCGGTGCTGTCGGGCTACTTTCTCGCCATCCTCCAGGGCGCCCTCCTCACGGTGGGCGTTTCTCTGGGGGCGTTGGCGCTCGCGATCGTGCTCGGGCTGATCGGCGCATCGGCCAAGCTGTCGGGGCGCCCCATCCCGGTGGCGCTGGCCACCGTCTACACCACCCTGGTGCGCGGCATACCCGAGCTGGTGCTGATGCTGCTGGTCTTCTATGGCGGGACGATCGGGCTCAACCACCTGCTGGAGATGGCGGGCAGCCGCCGGACGGTGGACATCAATCCCTTCCTGGCCGGCGTGATCACCATCGGATTCATTTACGGCGCTTACATGACCGAAACCTTCCGCGGCGCCATCCTGGCCATCCCCAAGGGTCAGATGGAAGCCGCCTGGGCGTTCGGCATGGGCCGCACGCGCACATTTTTGCGCATCACCGCACCGCAGATGGTGCGCTACGCCCTGCCCGGCTTCACCAACAATTGGCTGGTGCTCATCAAGGCCACCGCACTCGTGAGCCTGATCGGGCTGCAGGAAATGACCTACCTGGCCAAGCAGGCCAGCGCGGCGACACGTGAGCCCTTCACGTTCTTCCTGTTCGCGGCTGCGCTGTTTCTGGTCTACACCTCGGTTTCCCTGTGGGCCTTGCGCTGGCTGGATCGGCGCTTCAGCCTGGGCGTGAGGCGCGGTCACGCATGAGGTCACGACGATGAAGTGGGAGGTCATCTTCCAGCCCGCCTCTCTGGCCCTGTATGCGGAGGGCGTGGTGACCACGCTCACCCTGCTGCTGTCATCGCTCGGCATCGGTGCCGTGCTCGCCCTGCTGTTCGCGCTCGCCTTGACGAGTTCGATAGCGCCCCTTCGCGCCCTGGTGGGCGCCTACACCTACGTCATCCGCGGCACGCCGCTGCTGATCCAGCTCTACCTGATCTACTACGGTCTGGGACAGCTGGAGTGGATCCAGGCCCGGTGGGACACGGTCTGGCCCTGGACCCATTTCAAGGAGCCCTTCTTCTGTGCCTTGCTGGCGTTCAGCCTGAACACGGCCGGCTATGCCGCTGAAATGCTGGCGGGCTCCATCCGGGAAACGGCCGCAGGCGAAATCGAAGCGGCGCAGGCAATGGGGATGAGCCGCTGGCAGGCGATGCAGCGCGTGGTGCTGCCGAGCGCCCTGCGCCGCACCCTGCCCGCTTACAGCAACGAAGTCGTCATGATGTTGCACAGCACCAGCCTGGCCAGCACCGTGCCGGCCATGCTGGATGTGACCGCCGCAGCCAGCCGCATCTATTCCGACTTTTACCTGCCGTTCGAGGCCTATTTGTTCGCCGCGGGCATCTACCTCCTGATCACGTTTACGCTGGTGGGATGTTTCAAACTGGCCGAACGCCGTTTTCTGGCCCATCTGGCGCCGCGGCGCCATTGAGCGGCCGCGCGAAGATCAGCACACGGGGAGCCTTTCATGCAGCGCACCGAACACCCACTCCTGAGTCCCAGCCTGGGCACGCACAAGACGCTGTTCAGTTTCCACTACGGCGCACCGGATGCCCGTCCCAAGGTTTACATACAGGCCAGCCTGCATGCCGATGAACTGCCCGGGATGCTGGTGGCACACCACCTGCGCACGCAGCTGGAAGCGGCGGAGCAGGATGGGCGCTTGCTCGGGCAGGTCGTGCTGGTGCCAGCGGCCAATCCGATCGGGCTGGCCCAGCGCCTCGTCCACCGTGCGCTGGGCCGCTTCGAGTTCGACACGGCCGAGAATTTCAACCGCCACTACCCCGACCTGGCCGAGGCGATTGTCGACGAAGCGCGGGCGCTGCTCGGCAGCGACGCCCAGGCGAACGTCAAGACCGTCAGGCGCCTGGTGCACGCGTGGCTCCTGAACTGGTCACCCGAGACCGAGCTCGCGAGTCAGCGGCGAACCTTGCTGCTGTTGGCACACGACGCCGATTGTGTGCTGGACCTGCACTGCGACGCCGAAGCCGCCATCCACCTGTACAGCGAAGAAGCGTGCTGGCCCGCCCTGGAGCCGCTGGCACGGCTGCTGGGCTGTCGCGCCGTGCTGCTGGCACGCGAGTCTGGCGGGGGGCCTTTTGACGAGCGCCTCTCGGGCTTGTGGTGGCAGCTGTCCGACCGCCTGAGGGATGCCGGCCATCCCGTTCCGCTGCCGCAGGCCTGTGCCAGCACCACGGTCGAGCTCCGCGGCGAAACCGACGTGTCGCACGCGCACGCACAGGCCGACAGTGCGGCGATCATGGATTACCTGTGCCACATGGGGGTTATCCGCGCCGATGTGGCGCCGGTGCTGCCTCCCCTGCCCTGTGCGGCGACGCCGCTGGCGGGTTCTCAGACCTTGCGCTCGCCCTTGCCCGGGGTGCTGGTGTGGGTCGCGCAACTGGGGCAAACCGTCGGTATCGGCGAGGTGGTGGCCGAGGTGATAGACCCCACCGCGGCGGGCGCGTCCCGGGTGCACGCCGTGCGAGCCGACGTGGCGG
>JAGXRS010000300.1 GCA_018335615.1 Hydrogenophaga sp.
CTGTTCTACATGCCGGCCTCGGTGCCCGGCATGTCGGTGACCGAGGCCGCGCGCCTGCTGGCCACCACCAACCGCATCATCAAGACCTTTCCCGAGGTGGAGTCCGTCTACGGCAAGGCCGGTCGCGCCGAATCGGCCACCGACCCGGCACCCATCGAGATGTTCGAGACGGTGATCAACCTCAAGCCACCCTCTGACTGGCGCCCGGGTGTGACCATCGACTCACTGATCGCCGAGATGGACGCCGCCCTGCGGTTCCCGGGCCTGGCCAACTCGTGGACCATGCCCATCAAGGCCCGCATCGACATGCTCTCGACCGGTATCCGCACCCCCATCGGCGTGAAGGTCTTCGGCCGCAGCCTGGAAGACATCGAACGCGTCGCCCGGGAGGTGGAAACGGCGGTCAAGGGCGTACCGGGCACCACCAGTGCCTACGCGGAACGCGTCACCGGCGGCCTGTACCTGGACATCGAGCCCCGGCGTGAGCAGCTCGCCCGCGTCGGCCTGAGCACCGATGCCCTGCAGAAGGTGGTGGCCACGGCCCTGGGCGGCGAGCAGGTCACCACCATGGTGATGGGGCTGGAGCGCTACGGTGTCACCGTTCGCTACCCGCGCGGCCTGCGCAGCGACCCGGAGCGCATCGCGCGCGACGTGTTTGTGCCCACGGCCGGCGGCATGGTGCCGCTGGGGCAGGTGGCCGATGTGCGCATCCGCCAGGGCGCGCCGGCCATCCGCACGGAAAACGCCATGCTGGTCGGCTACATCTACGTGGACACCCGCGAATCGGACCTGGGCGCCTTCGTGCACCGTGCCCAGCAGGCGGTGGCCGAGCAGGTGGCATTCCCGCCGGGCACCTATGCCACGTGGAGCGGGCAGTACGAGTACATGGAGCGAGCCAAAGAGAAGCTCGTCATCCTGATCCCGCTGACGCTGGTGCTGATCTTCGTGCTGCTCTACATGAACTTCCGCCGCCTCACCGAAACCCTGATCGTCATGAGTTCGGTGCCGTTCGCGCTGATCGGTGGCATCTGGCTCATGTGGTGGCTGGACTACAACATGAGCGTGGCGGTGGCGGTGGGCTTCATCGCGCTGGCCGGTGTGGCCGCCGAAACCGGCGTCATCATGCTGATCTACCTCGACCACGCCTGGCGCGACGCGCAGGCCCGCTGCGCCAGCGAGGGCCGCTCACCCGGTGCTGCCGATCTGTACGCGGCCGTGATGGCCGGCGCCGTCGAGCGGGTGCGTCCCAAGATGATGACCACCATCACCGTCATTGCGGGCCTGCTGCCCATCATGTGGAGCACGGGCACGGGTTCGGAAGTCATGCGCCGCATCGCCGCGCCCATGGTCGGCGGCATGGTGTCCTCCACCATCCTGACACTGCTGGTGATCCCGGCCATCTACGCGGTGGTCAAGCAGTGGTCGCTTCGCTCCGAAGAGAAGCGCATGGGCGTGGGCTTTTGAGGCGATCAAGACACGACCGCCGGCCGATGTGCCACTTTGACAAGGTGTCGGTGAAACTGGCAGCTGCCCACGTCGATGATCCAGCACGAGATCCGCGCCGTGTAACGACGGCCAGCGGCTATCAGGCGGAAGCGAGGAATGACCGAAATCGCCATCCGGGAAGAACCGGCTTTTTCATCCAGGACCTCGTCGTCGCGTTGTCGTGATCGGAGCGCGTGGTGAACGATGCCAGCCAAGACCACCGGCGGGCTGGCCCGCGTTAGGGGTGCGATCGAATACACGACCCTGCCAGCCACCGACATGACGCAAGGCTGTGAAGTGGGGTTTTGCTGGCCATTGGCCTAAGTTCGTCCATTCGGACGATGCCAATCAAAACCGCAGATTTCAGAATCGCTGCAAGAGTGCACCTCTCGGTGGCTATTCAGGAGTGTGGAGATGGCGGGACCCCTTGCTGGGCTCAGAGTCGTTGAAATGGCGGGCATCGGACCGGGGCCTTTCTGTGCCATGGTGCTGGCCGATCTGGGTGCTGATGTCATCCGGGTGGTGCGCCCGGGCGCCGCACTCGACCCTCACGATGTGCTCGCCCGAAGCCGCACCGTGTTGCCGCTTGACCTGCGTGACCCTGCATCGGTGCAGCACGTATTGGACTTGGTGACACAGGCCGACGCCCTGCTCGAAGGTTATCGGCCTGGCGTCATGGAGCGTCTGGGCCTGGGGCCGGACGTTTGCCTGGCGCGCCAGCCCAGGCTCGTGTACGGCCGCATGACCGGCTGGGGCCAGCAGGGGCCGCTGTCGCACGCGGCCGGCCACGATATCAATTACATCGCCATCAGCGGCGCGCTGCATGCCATCGGCCGTTCGGGCTCTGCACCCGTGCCGCCGCTGAATTACGTGGGCGACTTCGGCGGTGGCGCCATGCTGCTGGCCGTGGGCGTGCTCAGTGCCTTGCTGGAGGCGGGGCGCTCGGGCCGTGGACAGGTGGTGGACGCCGCCATGACCGACGGTGCCGCCCTCATGTCGGCCATGATGTACGGCATGAAATCGGCCGGGCAGTGGAGCAGCCAGCGCGGCGAGAACCTGCTCGACGGTGGCGCTTTCTTCTACGACACCTACGCCTGCGCCGATGGCCGCTTTGTGGCCGTGGGCGCGATCGAGCCGCAGTTCTATGCGCTGCTGCGCGAACGCTGCGGCATCGCCGACGACCCCGCGTTCGACGCCCAGATGGATCGCGATGCCTGGCCGATGCTCAAGTTGCGCTTGTCCGAGGTGTTTCGCACGCGCACGCGCGACGAATGGTGCCAGCTGCTCGAAGGTTGCGATGCCTGCTTCGCGCCGGTGCTCGACTGGGATGAAGCGCCCGAGCACCCGCACAACCAGGCGCGCCAGACGTTTTGCACGCTCGACGGCGTGGTGCAGCCCGCGCCCGCGCCCCGTTTCACGCGCACGCCACCCGACGCCCCTTTGAGCAGCCGCACTGCCACACCCGACGAGGTGCTGGCGCGCTGGGCCACAGCCGCGTCGAAGGCCGCCACGGTCTGAGCTTTCCCCAATCCTTTCACAGAGATAAGCCCCATGGCCCTGACATTTCGCCGCTCCTGGAGCGACCCCGACCTGGACCAGTACCGCGATACCGTGGTGCGTTTCATCGAGGAACACATGTTGCCCGGCGACGAGGCCGCGCGCCACCGCGGCCATGTCGGCCACGAACTGTGGCGCCAGGCGGGCCAGACCGGCCTGCTGTGCACGGACATCCCCGAACAATGGGGCGGCGCCGGTGGCGACTTCCGCCACGAGGCGGTGTTCTACGAAGAAATGGCGCGGAGAAGCCTCACCGGCCTGAACGCGTCGGTGCACACCATCGTGGCGCACTACCTGCTCAACCACGGCACCGACGCACAGCGCCAGCGTTACCTGCCGCGTCTGGTGAGCGGCGAGTGCGTGGGCGCGATCGCCATGACCGAACCCGGCACCGGCTCTGACCTGCAAGGCATCCGCACCCGCGCCGAGCGTTCGGGCGCGGGCTACGTCATCAACGGCTCCAAGACCTTCATCTCCAACGGTTTCCTGGCGGGCCTGGTGCTGGTGGTCGCCAAGACCGACCCGACCCAGGGCGCGCGTGGCCTCTCCATGTTCATCGTGGACACCGCTGACTGCCCGGGTTACCGCGTGGGCCGCGTGCTCGACAAGATGGGCCTGAAGGCACAGGACACGTCCGAACTGTTTTTTGACGACGTGGCCGTGGGCCCCGAGCAGTTGCTGGGCGGGCGCGAAGGGCAGGGCTTCTTTCAACTCATGGCCGACCTGCCCTACGAGCGACTGATCATCGGTGTGACCGCGCTCGCCGCCATGGAAGGTGCCTACCAGGCCCGCTGGACTACGTGCGCGAGCGCAAGGCCTTCGGTCAGAGCGTGGCCGATTTCCAGAACACCCGCTTCAAGCTGGCCGAGATCGCCACCGAGATCACCGTGGGCCGCGCCTTCATCGACCGCTGCGTGGAAGACCTGGTGGCCGGCCGGCTCGACACCGCCACCGCCTCCATGGCCAAGCTCTGGGGTTCCGAAGCGCAGGGCCGGGTGGTGGACGCCTGCGTGCAGCTGTTCGGCGGCTACGGCTACATGAACGAATACCTGATTGCCCGCATGTACACCGACGCGCGCATCCAGCGCATCTACGGCGGCACCAGCGAGATCATGAAAGAGGTGATTGCGCGCGCGCTCTGAGTTCAACCCACGGAGACACCATGTCAGAAGACAACATCCTGCAAATTGAGGAGGCTGGCGGCCTGGCGCGCGTCACGCTCAACCGCCCGCACCGGCTCAACGCGCTCAACCCCGCGCTGGCCACCGCGCTTCGCGGGTACTTCCAGGGCCTGCAGCGGCGGCTGGACGTGCGCGTGGTGATCCTTCAGGCCGCCGGCGCGCAGTTCTGCGCCGGGCTGGATCTGAAGGAACAGGAGCCCGGTGAGGACATCGGCCCCGAGGCCATGATGGCCGTGCAGCACAGCATCCGCGACATCATGATCGCCATGCGGCGCTGCCCGCAGCCGGTCATCGGTGTCATCCAGGGCGCGGCCAGCGGCGGCGGTTTCGCGCTGGCGCTGGCCTGCGATGTGCGCCTGGCCACGCCCGACGCGCGCATGAACGCCAGCTTCATCCGCATTGGCCTCACCGGCTGCGACATGGGGGTGAGCTACTTCCTGCCGCGCATGGTGGGCAGTTCGGTGGCCGCCGAATACCTGCTCACCGGTCGTTTCATGAACGCTCAGCGTGCGCTGGCCCTGGGCCTGTTCAGCCAGGTGGCACCGCTGGCCGACCTGCAGGTCGAAGCCCGATCGCTGGCCGACGACATGCTGCGCAACACCCCGCTGGGCTTGCGCCTGACCAAGGAAGGCCTGGGCCATGCCATTGACGCCGGCTGCCTGGAGGCGGTGATCGCCATGGAAGACCGCCAGCAGGTGCTGTGCAGCCAGAGCGGCGACTTCCGTGAGGGCATGGCCGCTTTCCTTGAAAAACGTGCACCGCAATACCGCCACACCTGAACCCCAACACAACGGAGACACACCATGACGCTCGACGACCTGATCTACAAGCCCGGCCTGCTCAGGGGCGGCCGCATCCTGGTCACCGGTGGCGGCACTGGCCTGGGCCGTGTCATGAGCGAAGCCCTGCTCATGCTCGGCGCCACGGTCTACATCTGCGGGCGCCGTGGCCCGGTGGTGGAGCAGACCGCCGAGGAGCTGATGGCCGCGCACGCCCAGCACGGTGGCCGCGTGGTGCCGCTGGTGTGCGACATCCGGGACGACGCGTCCATCACCGCCATGCTGGACGCCATCTGGGCCGACGGTGGCGCGCTCACCGGCCTGATCAACAACGCGGCCGGCAACTTCGTGAGCCGCACCGAAGACCTCTCGCCGCGTGGGTTCGATGCCATTGCCAACACGGTGTTCCGCGGCAGCTTCTACACCACGCTGGAATGCGGCAAGCGCTGGCTGGCGGAGGGACGAAAGGCGTCCGTGGTTTCTATTCTCACCACCTGGGTCTGGAACGGTTCGCCCTACACCGTGCCGTCGGCCATGTCCAAAGCGGGTCTGCACGCCATGACGCAGTCGCTCGCGGTGGAGTGGGGCGGTCGCGGCATCCGTTTCAACGCCATTGCGCCCGGCCTGTTTCCCACCGAAGGCATGAGTGCCCGACTCAACCCGCAAGGTGGTGAACACAAGGTGGAAGGTAACCCGATGGGGCGCAACGGCCAGATGCCCGAGCTGGCCAACCTTGCGGTGTTTCTCATGGGACCGGGCGCCGAATACCTCACCGGCCAGACGATTGCCATCGACGGCGCCCAGTTCCAGGCCACGGGCGGCAACTTCGCCAACCTGTCCCGCATGACGGACGCCGACTGGCAGGCCGCACGCGCCAATATCCAGCGCACCAACGCGGCCGACAAGCAGCAGCGCGGTGTGTGATCACGCCGTTGCTTCAGACGCCCAGCGTGGCGCGAACGGGAGGGTGTGCGTCCCGTCACGCCACCAGCCCGAGGCGGCGTGCGATCGCCACCGCCTGTGTGCGGCTGTGCGCACCCAGCTTCATGTTGATGTTGCGCAGGTGGGTGCGCACCGTGCTGTCCGACACGTAAAGTTTCTCGGCCATCGCATTGTTGGAATAACCCTCCACCAATAACTGCAGCACGAGCAACTCTTTTCGCGTGAGGGGCTCCAGCGCGCCGCCGGGCGGTTCGCCCACGGTTTCGCTGTCGGAGGGCAGGGGGCCAAAGGCCTGCAGCAGCCGCTGCAGGTAATCGCTCATGAGCGGGTCTCGTACCTGCCCGCTGTCGTGCAGGGCCTGGTAACGCTGTACCAGCGCACCCAGCGCCGGGCCCTCGTCGAGCACCAGTCGCATGAAGCCCTCCTGGCTGGCGAACTGCAGGGCGCTGCCCACCTGCACCACGGCCGCCGGCGTGTCGCCCATGCGCTGCAAGGCCAGGGCGCGCAACAGGCGCAGCGTGAGCAGGCGGCGCTGGCGCGAGGCGCTGGTGGTGACCTGGATTTCCTTCTCCAGCGTCGGCATGCAGGTGGCGGCATCGCCAAACGCGATGTCCCAGCGCAGCCGGGCCAGCGCCATGTACTCGATGTCGTGCGCCAGCATCCGCAGCCGCTGTTCGCGCGCCCACAGCGTGGGGTCGTTGGCGCGCACCAACTCGTCGTGTGCCGCCGCGCTGTGGCCCTGCAGCAGCAACAGCCGCGCGCGCTCCAGCTTGGCCGCTGCCACCACGCGCGGCAGCTTGCGCTGGTTGCCCAGGTACTCCAGCTCGGCCAGTGCCAGCGAGGCGGCGTCCACGTCGCCGTTGATGAACGCGATGCGCGAGCGCATGGCGTGGCTCAGGATCATGTGGTCGGGCAGGCCCACGTCACGCGCCAGCGGCAGGTAAACGTTGAGCAGGTGGTCGGCCTGTGCGATCTGGTTGGTTTCGTAGACCACGCTGGTGTAGAGCACGCCGGCCCAGGCGTTGCCATGCGTGTGGTGGTAGTTGACCGCGTGGGTCGCATCCACCGCCAGCCGAAAGCGGGCCGTGGCCTGGCGCAGGCGCCCTTGCTGCAGGTCCAGCAGACCCTCGGTGGACTCCGTGTACATGCGGTTGAAGGTGCTGCCGCCGCTTTGCTCACGCCGCGCCGCATCCAGCAGGTGCTGCGCCTCGCGTGGTTCGCCCGCCACCGAGGTGATGTGCGCCATGGCGTTGAGCAGCGTGCTGTCGGCGAAATGGTTGCCGCTGGGCAGGTGTTGCAGCGACACGCGGCCCACCGCCAGCGCCTCTTCGTTCTGGTCTTGCATGGCCAGCAACATGGGTTGCAGGCTGGCCGCGTGGGCGCGCAAGTAGGGGTCGTCACTGGTGTGTGCGCCGCTGCGCTCCAGCATGTCCATGGCTTCCCATGGGCCGCGGGTGAAACACGCGGCCCACACGGCGCTCATCTGCAGCCGGGGATGATCGCGCAGCGAGACGGGTGCCAGCGTGGTGAACCAGCGCCACAGCAGGCGCATGCGCCCCTGTTCCAGGAAGACCTCGGCGTTGGCTTCCAGCAGCCCCATGGCGTGCGGCAAATCGCCACCTTCCATGGCGTGGTCGATCGCCGGCACCGGCCGGCCCTGGGATTCGTACCACCCCGAGGCCGCCAGGTGCAGCCGAGCCACTTCGTCGGGCTGCTCGCGTTCGAGCTGCGCGCGCAGGTAATCGGCAAACAGGCTGTGGTAGCGCCAGGTGCGCTGTTCGCCCGCCACCGGCGTGAGAAACAGGTGGTCGGCGTCCATCTGGTCGAGCAGCGTGGCGCAGTCCATGCGCGGGTTGAGCGCGGCGCAGACCGAGGCGTCGAGTTGGCGCAGCAGGCTGGTGCGCAGCAGGAACTGGCGAATGGCAGGGGGCTGGCGTGCCAGCACCTCCTCGGCCAGGTAATCGGCCACGGCCCGGTTCGAGCCCGAGAAGCGGTCCACAAAACCAGCCGGGTCCCCATGGCGGTCCAGCGCCATCGAAGCCA